>NZ_JALBWT010000037.1:0-53266 GCF_023845525.1 Sinobaca sp. H24 | reverse complement strand
TAAATCAATGGATTCAGAAACAGATTCGTCTTGTTCCAGAAGTTCCATGTCGGAAATATCCGCTGATAAAAATATATCGGCGGGAGCTCCTTGGCTGATCTGCTGGCGGAGCTGCCCGGATGATCCATAATTAATGACTAATTCTACATTTTCCTATTCTTCGTACGTTAATTTAAGCTCTTCGAGAGCATCTGTAAGACTGGCCGCAGCCATGATAGAAATATCTGCACGCTCAGCTTCGCTTTGTCCACTGCCCGGAGAATCTATGCCGGGACTGCATCCTGCCAGAGCGGCGGCGGTCAGGGGGAAAAGTACGATAATGAAATGTTTTATGAATGTATAAAATGCCACGGTTTTCCTCCTCTAGATATAATCAGTTACAGCTAATTATATCTAGTTATACTTATATGTGAAATGCTTTTCTGTTCAGTTGGAATCGGAACATAAAACCTTCCTATCATATGTAAGCGTTATCATATATACTTAAAGATAGAGATAATCCGACAGGGCGGTCCTATTCACATACTCCTATCATACAGACGACTAAGCAGGCCTTTGATTAAATAAAAATTGAGGTGAGCTTCATGATGGCTGGTCAGGTAACAAAAGAGCAGTGGAAGCAGTTCGTGCAGGAAGGATCGCTGGATACGTCCAGAATCAGCAGGCGAATTGCGGCTTCCTGGTATCAATGCCGGAAGAGCGGTGTGGATCCTTACAACGGAAAAGGGGTTCTGCGTCTGGAAAATGAAGATCTTCAGAAGAAACGCGAGGAGAATAAGCGCCTGATTGAGATTGCAGTGCCTTTTATGCAAAAGCTGGCACAGATGTATGCACAGTCTAATATGATTATTCTGCTGATTGACAGGGACGGATATGTGTTAAAGCTGGTGGGACAGGACAGAGCAAAAGCGCTTGCGACCCACATTAATTTTACAGAAGGGGTGAAGTGGACGGAAAAAGAAGTTGGCACAAATGCGATCGGGACGGCGCTTGCGACGGAAGAGGCGATTACGGTGAACGGCCCGGAGCACTTTTCCCTGGCCTCGCAAAGCTGGGGGTGTTCAGCTTCCCCGATCCGCGACGAGATGGGGGAGGTGCTTGGGTTCTTGATATTTCCAGTCCATTTATGCCCGGCTATCACGAGCATCTGCTTGGTACGGTTGTTTCAGCTGCGTTTGCGATCGAACACAAATGGCAGCAGTTGATCAAAGAAGAAGAAATTGTTCTCATGCATTATGCACTCGAACATCTCGGAAAACAGGAGACATCCTTTCTTGTGGCGGACCGCAGGGGCCGTATTGTATATCTTTCTCCGGAAGCTAAAAAGAACCTGAGCGTATCTCCGGGTGACTCCACGAAGGTACTGCCTTTCTCTATGAACAGGAGGCCGGTGTATTCGATCGATGGCGGACAGGAGATTGGAAGCTTTATAACAGTCCCGGTGAAAGAGCCGGAACGATATGGCACAGGCTGGACGCAGACCTTTGCTTTTCGTGGTGCAGCAGGTTCAAGCAGCGCATTCAGACACGTGCTTATAAAAGCAGAAAAAGCCTCCCGGACCAACGTTACGGTGCATATTTCAGGAGAAACGGGAACCGGAAAAGAAGTCATGGCCCGGTCCATACATGAAAGCCATGCCGGGCCGAGTGCTCCGTTTATTGCCATTAACTGCGGAGCCGTTCCGGCCAATCTGCTGGAGAGTGAACTGTTCGGTTATGCGCCTGGATCGTTTACGGGCGCGAAAAAAGAAGGGGCGCCCGGAAAGATTATGCAGGCGGATGGAGGCACGCTGTTTCTGGATGAAATCGGTGAAGTGCCTGCTGCGATGCAGGTGGCACTGCTTCGGGTGCTGCAGGAAAAAGAAGTCACGCCGGTCGGAGGAGACAAGACGAGGCGCGTCCATTTCCGGCTGATCACTGCATCAAACCGATCGCTCGGCGAACAGGTACAGAACGGCACCTTTCGGGAGGATTTGTATTACCGGATTTATGTATACGCAATTCACCTGCCGCCGCTTCGCCGGCGCCGGGAGGATATTCCTGCTCTCGTACACTACTATTTTCATCAGAACGGACGTCCGTTTACGTGGACGGAGGAAGCGATTCAGGTGCTGCAGCGACAGGAGTGGAAGGGGAACATCCGTGAGCTTTTCAACGTGCTCGAAGGTTTGTATGTAGAGTTTCAGGAAGAAACGCCAGCTCCTCATCAGATTGAAGCCTACATGCAGCAGATTTCATCTGAACACGAGGAAGCACCGCCTGCTCCATCACTCTCTGTCCGGGAACAGATGGAAAAGGACTATCTGGAAAAGGCGCTTCGCCAGCATGGGGGAAAAGCTTCTCTGGCTGCGGAGCAGCTTGGCATTCCCCGAAGCTCCTTTTATCGAAAACTAGCGAAGTATAAACTTTCTTAAAAGACAGAGTGGGACGAAATGAGACAAATTGGGATATATCCCGGTTTGTCTCATTTTTGTATAAAGAAAAATAATAAAACGCCTTATTTGTAAGCGTTATCATTTTGGCATGGATATTGCAATATAACGTAGTAGAACGGCCGGCTTCCGGCATTATTTACTCAGAAGGAGGTTAACGAGAATGGGAGTATCGGAAATTCAAAAGCAGTCCCTCACGTCAGAAAAAGCAAAATGGATGTATCAGAAGATGGCGGAGATCCGCAGGTTTGAAGACCAGGTCCATGAAACGTTCAGCACAGGTGTACTGCCGGGATTTGTTCACTTGTATGCGGGAGAAGAAGCGGTGGCCGTAGGAGTATGCGCGCATCTCGATGATAAGGACAGTATTACAAGCACGCACCGGGGCCACGGCCACTGTATCGCTAAAGGGTGTGACCTGAAAGGGATGATGGCTGAGATTTACGGCAAGTCTACCGGACTCTGTAAAGGAAAAGGCGGATCGATGCATATCGCTGACGTCAGTAAGGGCATGCTTGGAGCAAACGGGATTGTAGGAGGTGGTTTCCCTCTCGCAACCGGAGCAGGGCTGTCTGCCAAGCTCCGCAAAACCGGCGGAGTAGCGGTGTGTTTCTTTGGCGACGGAGCCAATAACCACGGCACCTTCCACGAAGGCATTAATATGGCGGCGATTTGGAAGCTTCCGGTTATCTTTGTAGCCGAAAACAACGGCTATGCCGAAGCAACTCCGTTTGAATATGCGTCCAGCTGTGAATCGATTGCCGATCGGGCAGCCTCATACGGAATCCCGGGTGAAACGGTGGACGGAAAAGACACGATGGCGGTATATGAAGCAGCGGAGCGCGCTGTCGAACGGGCGAGAAATGGAGAAGGCCCGACATTAATTGAGTGCAAAACGTACCGGAACTACGGTCACTTTGAAGGAGACGCTCAGAAATACAAAACAAATGAAGAGCGCGATGAGCACTTAAAGGAACTGGATGCGATTATCCGCTTCCGTCAGCATGTACTGACTACAGACATGGCTTCAGAAGATGAGCTCCATTCTATTGATGAAAGTGTCAGAAAAGAAATAGAAGATGCCGTGGAATTTGCAGAGAAAAGTCCAATGCCGGAAGCAGACCAGCTGACGACAGACGTGTATGTAGATTACCAGCCAGGCGGGGAGGAATAAAAATGGCAAGAAAAATATCTTTTTCAGACGCAGTTAATGAGGCGATGGCCATTACGATGCGAAACGATGAACTTGTCATTCTGCTCGGAGAGGACGTAGCGGGTGGAGCGAATGTAGACCATCTGCAGGATGAGGAAGCATGGGGAGGCGTCATGGGCGTAACCCAGGGACTTGTCCAGGAATTTGGCCGGGACCGTGTTCTTGATACACCGATCGCAGAAGCGGGCTATGTAGGAGCGGCTGTGAGTGCCGCGGCTACCGGTATGAGGCCGATCGCCGAGCTGATGTTTAACGATTTTATCGGCAGCTGCCTCGATGAAGTGATGAATCAGGGTGCAAAGCTGCGCTACATGTTTGGCGGGCACGCGAAAATCCCTCTCGTTATCCGGACGATGCACGGAGCCGGTTTCCGGGCGGCGGCTCAGCACTCGCAGAGCCTGTATGGCATGTTTACAGCCATTCCAGGATTGAAAGTGGTTGTACCGTCAACGCCGGCTGATGCCAAAGGACTTTTAATCTCCGCAATTGAAGACGATGACATTGTGATCTTTTTTGAAGACAAAACGCTCTACAACGTAAAAGGAGAAGTGCCCGAGGGTCATTACAAAATTCCGATCGGCAAGGCGGATATTAAGCGGGAAGGCAGCGATGTGACGATTGTTGCTATCGGAAAGCAGGTGCAGACGGCACTTGATGCAGCGGATAAACTGGCGGAAAAAGGCATTCAGGCCGAAATTGTAGATCCCCGCAGCCTGTCACCGCTTGATGAAGATACGATTTTAAAATCGGTTCAAAAAACGAGCCGTCTCATTATTGTGGATGAGGCAAATCCGCGCTGCAACGCTGCAACGGATATTTCAGCCATGGTAGCGGATAAAGGCTTTGATTTCCTCGATGCCCCGATAAAAATGGTAACCGCGCCGCACAGTCCGGTTCCGTTTTCTCCATCGCTCGAAGACCTGTATCTGCCGTCGCCGGAGAAGATTATTCAAGTGGTCGCTGAACTGATTGATGACGAATCAATTGTGGCAAGCTGATAAATCCAAGAACAGGCTGAAGGAGAGTGAGACGCATGGCACAGGAAGTGGTGATGCCTAAATTTGGAATGAGCATGGAGGAAGGTACAATTGTAGAATGGCTCGTGAAACAAGACGATAAAGTCAAAAAAGGGGATCCCCTCGTTACGATCAGCTCTGACAAAATCACAAACGACCTGGAAGCTCCGGCTGACGGAGTTATTATAGAAGTGATTGCGGATGTGGATGACACCCTGGCAGTAGGGAAGACGCTTGCCTATATTGGGGAAAAAGGAGAAAAGCCCCAGCCGGGAGCCGAAACAGACAGCAACGCACCGGAAGCCAAAGAAGAGGAGCCTGCTTCTGCGGAGGTAAAAGATGCGCCGAAGACAAATGGGCGCTCCGCGTCGGATTCCAGAAATATCAAAATTTCACCGGCCGCCAAAAAGCTGGCAAAATCAAAAAACATTCCGCTTGAAGCGCTCACGGGAACAGGCCCGCAGGGACGAATCACGAAGCAGGATGTAGAAAACTATGCTGAGCCAGCTACGGAGAAGCCGGCGTCGCAGACAGATATCGTTCCTTACGCTGGTATAGAAGAAGCAGTGACGAAAACACCGGTACGAGGCATGCGAAAAGCGATTGCGGACAATATGTATCAAAGCCTGCAGCAAAGCGCGCAGCTGACTTTAATGAAAAAAGCAGACGTCACCGACCTGCTCCACGTGCAGAAGCAGGCCAAACAGAGCCTGGAGACAAGCGGAGAGACCGTGCCGCTGACGCTGACTGCTTTTATTGCAAAAGCAGTGGTAAAAAGCCTGCTGGCTCATTCCGGTATGAACAGTGCGTATATAGAAGACGCGATTCACACGTATCCGCACGTTCATTTAGGTATTGCCGCATCGCTGGAAAATGGCCTGGTCGTACCGGTAGTGTTCCACGCTGAGCGGCAAACAGTGCTGGGACTAGCGGAGAGCATTCAAACCCTGGCAGAAAAAGCGCGCGAAGGCCAGCTTGACACGCATGAAATGTCGGGATCCACGTTTACGATTACAAACCTGGGAGCAACAGGTATCGAGTATTTTACACCGATTCTGAACCCTCCGGAAGCCGGCATTCTAGGCATTGGCTCGCTCCAGGAAGAAGTGGTCATGGTGGAAGGAAAGCCCGTGGCACGAAGATTTCTGCCGCTCAGCTTAACCTTTGACCACCGTACTATTGACGGCGATCCGGCAAGCCGGTTTTTAAAGGATGTCGCATCAGCACTGGAGCATCCGTATCAGATGCTGCTGTAGGAGGTGGTCTGATGAAGGAGAATCAGACAGAACTTCTTATTCTTGGTGCGGGCCCCGGGGGATATGTGGCAGCGATCCGCGCCGCCCAAAAAGGCAGGGAGGTGACGATCGTTGATAAGGGGGAGCTTGGCGGCACATGTTTAAATGTGGGCTGTATTCCTTCGAAGGCGTTAATCGAAGCCGGGCACTACGCAGCAACTCCCGTCCGCGCGGCGCCGGCCGGCATTCATTTCCCGGAGCCGGAGATTAATTTTCAACAGCTGCAGCAGTGGAAATCAGGTATTGTGCAACAGCTTACCGGAGGCGTGAAAGGACTGCTGCAGGCAGCGGGAGTAACTATTGTAAAAGGAGAAGCGGCTTTCGTTGATCCGAACCGAGTGAAAGTGGCGGGGAAAGAGGAGCAGGAAATCACATTCTCTTACTGTATTGTGGCGACCGGCTCCTCTCCTGTTGAAATTCCGGCATTTCCGTTTAATGAACGAACGCTCTCATCGACAGAGGCGCTTGCTTTAACCAAAAAGCCGAAGTCGATAACGGTGATCGGCGGAGGTTATATCGGCATCGAGCTTGGAACGATGTTTGCGAATTTCGGTACGGAAGTGACCATTATCGAAGGACTGTCCGCTATTCTGCCGGGGTTTCCGGGTTCCATGTCCGGGCTTGCTGCGAAGGAGCTGAAAGCACGTTCGAATGTAGCAGTATATACCAATACAAAGGTAACAAAGGTAGAGACGGGCGGTCAGTCGGCTTACGTTACGTATGAAAAAGACGGTCGAACGGAAACGAAAGAAAGTGAGTATGTGCTTATTACAGTGGGGAGAAAGCCAAATACAGAGAAACTGGGGCTGGAAAAGGCGGGCATTCAAACAGATGATAAAGGCTTTATTGCAGTAAGCCCGTCCTGCCGCACGGATGTATCCCATATTTTTGCGATCGGTGACATCACCCCCGGTCCTGCTTTGGCCCACCGCGCGTCGATGCAGGGGAAACTAGTAAGTGAGGCGCTGGAAGGGCAGGATGGAGACAGCACCGACTTCGTTATTCCAGCTGTTGTCTTTTCCGATCCGCCGCTCGCAACCGTCGGTTTATCGAAAGAATCGGCAGAAAAAGAAGGGTATGACGTGAGCGGTGAAAGCTTCCCGATGAGTCATAACGGCCGTGCATTGACGTTAAATGCAGCATCCGGCATGGTGACGCTGATTACGGATGCTGCAGATGGAACGATATTAGGGGCAGAAGCATCCGGTGAAGGCGCTCCGGAGCTGATTAATGAGCTAGCCGTCTGTATTCAATCAGGCTTAACCGCCGAAGATGTATCCCTTGTCGTTCACGCGCATCCGACGCTTGGAGAAAGTGTCATGGAAGCAGCGGAAAAAATAATAGGTACGCCGATTCATCAATTATAAAAACAGGAGAGCTTCGGTTCTCCTGCTTTTTAATGTGGAAAATCATCGAAAAAGTATCAATTCGCCAATAACGATTTACATTTTTGTTATACTAATAAAGACTTTCTCTGCCCACAGGACTTGGCGGCGTACTGTTTTTTTCTTATACTATGTATCATAGAAGGGAGTTAAGGATAACGATGACCTCAATAAATCTACTTGTACTTGTGATCAGTCTGGGAGCCGCCGTTTTTGCATGGCTTCAGGCAAATACAGCCAAAAAACAGGCACAGGCCGCTTTAGAGCAGGTTACTATTGCCCAGGATCACATAGAATATGTAAAAAAGAACTATGAGCAGGAAGAAAATCGACTCCAGGACGAAATTAACAATCAGCATAAAGCCTTTTTCACGATCGAGAAAGTGATCAAAGGGGCACGTCAGGAAATTGTTATTACGAATATCGGCAACGGGGAAGCAAGAATTACGGAAATTCTGTTTGATGGTGCCGACTATACCGAACACCGCTCTTACGAAGGCAGCAACTGGAGAAAAGGCGTGATTAAAGGCAACGGGGCGAACCTCGTTATTACACTGATCCCGAGCAAATTTCACCGTTTAAATGAAATTGAAGTATTCTGGACCGACGAAGTCGGCGAAGACAGCACTCATAGCTTATTTAATACATTAGGCGTGCCCGGAAAGGGACGTCTTTTTTATCAGATGGGAAAGCCGGCCGCGCATGATATAATAGTAAAATGAATGGATACATATGAACAGGGGGAACAACATATATGATATTTGCAGCTATTGAAGGCAGCCGCGGGATTATTTCCGGGGGAACAGGGAGCATTACGTCCCTTCCCGTACCCACAGGAAGTGCCAACTTTTTTGACTTACTCGTCATTATTATGACGCCGATTCTGCTCTTCACTCTTGCCATTGCCCTCCGCCGTATGCTTAAAGACAAGCTGAACCGAAACTACGCCGTATTCCTCGGTATGATTGCTATGGAGTGGCTGCTTGCTTCTATTGTACTCAACATTATTTATGGGAGCCTGCTGTACCGCAATGCTGGTCTGTATCTGTTTGAATTGTTCGGAGGCGGCTTTTTAACAAGCCTTTTGAATATTATTGCGTACGGGGCGCTGTACCAAATAATGCTCAGCTCCATCATTACAGCCAAGCGTAAAATTGAAGAGCATTCCGGTGCCAAAACGCTTCATTTAATGGATATGCTGATTCTGTCCTCGCGGGACCGCACTGACTTATCCCGGGCAGTCCGCGACGACATAGCCCATCAACTGTCCGCCAACAGCAAACTGAAAAAAGAACACCAGTATTATTTAAAGCGGGCGATGGCGATTTACAATGAAGACCTGTCGACGTCCATGAGCACACGGTCCGGCCGTATCGAGATGGAGCGCTACACGATGCAGAACGAAGAAATTTCCCATCCGATGAGCTACGTGTCCGCGATTTATAATATTATGCGGCAGCAGTTCCGTCCCAGCCGTCCGGCCCGCCGCTAAAAGTCAGGAGTCTTCTCTTTATAAAAGGGGAGGCTCTTTTTTACAGCAGAAATGGAGGCGTTTACAAATAGAAGCGGATGCGATATGATGACAAAAAGTCGACGGTCGACGGAAATGAGGGCGAATAGATGAGAACATTAAAAATAGCAAGTATTCCTGGTGATGGGATTGGAAAAGAAGTTGTACCCGCAGCAGAGGAAGTTGTTCAGGCTGCAGTGCAGGCCTCCGGAGAAGTGGAGATTGAATTCACGCAGTTTCCATGGAGCTGTGAATATTACTTAGAGCATGGAAAAATGATGCCCGATGACGGTCTGGAGACATTAAAAGAATTCGATGCTGTGTTTCTTGGAGCTGTAGGAAACCCGGAGCTGGTAGCTGATCATGTTTCTTTATGGGGACTCTTAATCAATATCCGCCGTAATTTCGAACAGGTGCTTAACATGAGGCCGGCGAAAACGTTTAAAGGATTGCAGTCAAAGCTTGCCAATCCCAATGATTTTGATATTATGGTCGTTCGTGAAAACAGCGAAGGGGAATACAGCGAAGTCGGAGGCCGTATTTATCAAGGGAAAGATGAGATAGCTATTCAAAGCGCAGTGTTTTCGAGAAAAGCGACGGAGCGGGCTGTGCGGCATGCGTTTAAACTGGCCTCAGAGCGCGGGAAAAAAGTAACGAGCGCAACAAAATCCAATGGAATCATTCATTCCATGCCTTTCTGGGATGAAATCTTTGAAGAGGTAGCATTGGAATATCCGGATTTCAAAACAGATTCCCAGCATATTGATGCGCTGGCTGCGTTTTTTGTTACAGCCCCGGAACGGTTTGATGTCATTGTGGCGAGTAACCTGTTCGGTGATATCTTAACCGACATTGGGGCAGCTATTATGGGCAGCGTCGGTATTGCCCCGGCTGCGAACATTAATATGAATGGAAAATATCCTTCTATGTTTGAGCCTGTACACGGCTCCGCACCTGATATTGTCGGCAAAGAGCTTGCTAATCCCATCGGTCAGATCTGGACGGCCAAAATGATGCTTGATCACCTCGGCGAAGAAAAAATAGCTGATCGTTTACTTGAAGTGATTGAAGGCGTTATTGAAGACGGCATCATGACCCGTGATATTGGCGGAACCTCTACAACAACAGAGGTAAAAGACGAAATTATCCGCCGCCTTCAAGCATAATACAGACAAAAGCCCGGCATCCCAGCCGGGCTTTTATTTTGTCTAACGCGCTTATACAATAAGTGCTTTCGCCTGCAGCTGTTCTTTCAAATAGCTCAGGTCGTGCTCCAGGTGATCCGTCATGGCTTTTGCGGCAGCTTCTTTATTACCATCTTTGATTTCCCGGTATATGGCTGCATGCTCGGCTTCTATCGTTAAGGCTCTTTCAGTACCGGTAAAATTATAAGTGCGGAACAGATATATTAACGAGCGAAGTTCACCAATATGTTTTTTAAGGCGGTTGTTTCTGCTGAAGAGAATGATATGATTATGAAAGGATTCGTTCAGCTCGATAATCTCACGGGCCGGGGCTTCCCGGTGTACAGCCTGTTTTGTTTCGTCAAGCACCCGTCCGAGCTGTTCGGTTTCATCTGCCCCTGCTGCATCTATCATCAAGCGCACGGCAAACGATTCCAAAGCCTGTCTGCACTGATAAATTTCTTCTGCATCCTGAAACGTAGGCTGATACACCATTACTTTAGCTTTCTCATCGGAAACGATAAGTCCTTCCCGTTCAAGCACCCGGATGGCTTCACGGATCGGACTTCGGCTTACCCCGAAATCCTTCGCCAGCTGCGTTTCATTAATGCGCTCACCGGGGATAAGCGTGCCTTCCAGTATCATGGCTCTAAGAGAATGGTAAAACTGCTCGTAATAAGGAATGGGCTTTTGAATGACCGGTTGTTTCACGTGAAACAAGCTCCTTTCGCTCGCTGCAGTATAGCTTCAGCTGTTCTTTTTTCAAGTATAGCATGTTTAAAAAGGGCGCCGAATGAAAAAAACGATAAGGATATACAGCAGGCATTAAGGGTAAGTATAATAAACATAGGATTTATCTGCACACTTAATAAACTAACGATTATGTCATTGCACATAGCCAAGGAGGAACCCCCAGTGATCGTTGCGATCATCATCTTATTATTCGTATCTTTTTTCTTTTCCGGAAGTGAAACAGCACTGACGGCAACAAACAAAATGAAGCTTCAGACAAAAGCGGAAAACGGAGACAAAAAAAGCAGGAAGGCTGCTTGATCTGTTATCGCGACCCAGTGAATTTATTACAACCATTTTAATTGGTAATAACATAGCAAATATTCTGCTGCCGACGCTCGTTACGGCACTTGCGATTCAATATGGCGTAAGTATTGGTATTGCATCAGCTATTCTTACTGTTATTATTATTATCTTTTCCGAAGTGATTCCAAAAATCTGTCGCAGCAACATTTGCAGATCGAATTTCACTTTTGGTTTATCCAATTATCCGATTTTTTGTCATCATATTTAAGCCGATTACGATTGTTCTTAATAAATTAACAGGGGCTATAACAAGGTTCTGGCCAAAGGAGAGGTACAGGAAGCATCGGTGTCAAAGGAAGAGTTCAGGACGATGGTTGACATTGCCGGCTCCGAAGGAACGTTCGATGAGGCCGAATCCCACGTATTAAAGGATGCTTGATTTCTATAACCTGAATGTAAAAGACGTGCTGAAAAACGCCTCGCGTAGAGATGGAAGCCTTACCGCTCAGCTCTACTTTCGAAGAAGTGAGGGATATTGTTATCGCTAAGCCGTATACAAGATACCCGGTGTACGATAATGATATTGATGATATTGTTCAGTATTTCATTCCAAATATTTAATTTCCTGGGCGATGGAATCAGAAAAGCCGCTGGAAGCCTTTAGTTCACCCGATCCGCTGATTGTTTATGAATTCCATAAAATTGAATGGGTGTTCCGCCGCATGACGAAAGAAAAGAAACATATGGCTATCGTTCTGGATGAATACGGCGGCACCGAAGGGATTCTGACGCATGAGGACATTATTGAAGCGATGATCGGTCTGGAAATCGAAGACGAAATGGATCTCGAAGAGGGAGCAAGTATTAAGAAAGTCTCTGATTTCGAGGTGATCTGCGATGGGAAAGTAACATTGCGACGTCTGAACTCTACATTTAATACGAAGATTCCAGAAGAAGAGGATGTGCTTGCAGGATATCTGCTCAAAGAGCATAACGGCTTCCCGGAAGAAGGGGAAATGCTGGAACGCGATCAGCTGGCGTTTGAAATACTGGAAACCAAAGGAAGAACTATTAGTAAAGTACGCATCAAAAAATTGTAAAAATATCCAGCGCTGTCCAGCAGGACGGCGTTTTTTTCGTTCTATGAAAGTTCCTGTATAATATTTACAGAGAAAGAGGGAAATTGTTAGAGTAGTAAAGGATGAAAAAAGGGGGAGAACCATGAAAACAGCATTATGGATTACGGGTGCAGTATTGGCTGTTATTGGCGTTTCAGCCTATTTGTACGTAACGGCCCAGCAAGAACAGCAGGCTCAGACTGAAAAAGAAGTAGAGGAAATCCAGGAGACCGTAGGAGAAGACCATGAGGATATTGGAGAGATAGTAAGGACATCTCATCAGTTTTATAACAATACAGCCGGTTATGGCGGCCTTCAGAGTCTTGAAATGGACAAGCAGATCGATCAGGCAGAGGAAAACATAGAGCATGTGAACGAAATGGATCCGGACAGCGCCAGTCTTGAAGAAGACCTTGGTGAGATAAAAAGCCTGTCAGAAAGTGTGGCTGCCAACAGGGAAATAGAAGACGTGCGCATGCTGCACCGCTATTTTCATGATCTCGATATTGCACTGAATTACTACGACGGCAACACAAAAATATGGGGCGTTACCGAAACACTCGAAGCCGGATAAAAGGACTCGAAAGAAAAAAACGACAAACTATGAGAAAATAAAGAAGGCGCCGTTTGGGCGGCTTCTTTTTCGTCTATACTATGAAAGAAAGGACGTGTTTGAATGAATAAACTGCAATATGAAAAATCACCTTACTTACTTCAACATAAAGATAACCCCGTCGATTGGTTTCCGTGGGGCGAGGAAGCATTTGAGAAAGCCCGAAAAGAAAATAAGCCGGTCCTCGTCTCCATCGGGTATTCCACCTGCCACTGGTGCCATGTGATGGAGGAGGAGAGCTTCGCGGATGAAGAAACAGCGGCGCTTTTAAATGAACGGATGATTGCGATCAAAGTGGACCGCGAGGAACGTCCCGATATTGATGCCATCTATATGAAAGCATGCCAGGCGATGACAGGCCGCGGCGGCTGGCCGCTCAACGTATTTCTGACGCCTGATCAAAAGCCGTTTTACGCCGGAACGTATTTTCCTAAAAAGAGTATGCAGGGGATGCCTGGGATCACGGATGTCGTCACCCAGCTGTCAGACAAGTACAAGGAAGACCCTGCTAAAATTGAGCAGGTGAGCAGTCAGATGGAAATCGTGCTTCAGCCGGGAGATACATCGAGCCAGATGGACATTGGCCGGGAAACGCTGGCTCAGGGATACGGGCAGCTGTTTCACAGCTTTGACAAGCTGCACGGCGGCTTCGGCTCTGCTCCGAAATTTCCAACGCCTCACACCATTCTGTTTCTGCTTCGCTATTATCAGGATACAAATGAAGCAGAAGCGCTTAATATGGCCGTGCAGACGCTGGATCACATGGCATCCGGCGGTATATATGACCACATCGGATTCGGCTTTTCCCGATATTCCGTGGATGAGAAGTGGCTTATTCCGCATTTTGAGAAAATGTTGTACGACAATGCACTCCTGCTGATGGCATACACCGAAGCCTATCAAATCACGAAAGAGCGCCGTTTCCGGAAAACGGCTGAAGACATACAAACCTACCTGCTGCGGGACATGCAGGATGGTAAAGGCGGCTTCTATTCCGGAGAAGATGCAGATTCTGAAGGCGTGGAAGGGAAATTTTATACTTGGACACCTGACGAACTGAAGCAGGTTCTCGGAGACGATCTGGCGGAGCAGTACGGCGCCGTTTATCATATTACCGAACATGGTAATTTTGAAGGCAAAAATATTCCTCATATGATCGGCTCTTCTATATCAGAAGCCGCGCTTTCTTTCCAGATCGACGAAGGAGAGTTCCGTGAAAGGCTGGAAGAAGCCAGGCATAAGCTTTTTGAAGCCAGAAAAAAACGGACAGCTCCATTAAAAGATGATAAAATTCTTACCTCCTGGAACGGCCTTACAATTGCGGCTCTGGCCAAAGCAGGCCGGGTGTTTAAAAAGGCAGACAGCTTAATTGCGGCCAAGCAGGCTTATTCCTTTATTGAAAAAGAACTGTACAACAATGAACGCCTGATGGTCCGCTTTCGTGACGGCGAAGTAAAGCATAAAGGCTTTCTGGAGGATTATGCGAACATGCTGTGGGCCTCGATTGAAATGTATGAAAGTACATTTGAACTGCACTACCTGGAACAGGCTAAATCACTCGGACATGAAATGATCCGATTGTTCTGGGATGAAGCGGAAGGCGGCTTTTTCTTTTACGGCAGCGATGCGGAGTCTCTTCTCGTACGTCCGAAAGAAACAAGCGATGGGGCGATGCCATCCGGAAATAGTATAGCTGCTTACCAGCTGCTCCGGTTGGGACGGCTGACAGGAGATCCTGTTTTTGAGAACACTGCAAAAGCATGCGTACAGGCATTTTCCGGAAACCTGGCCCAATATCCGCAAAGCCATATGTATTTTCTGCAGGCGCTTGGTGCACTTGTAGCGTCTTCCAAAGAAGTGGTTATTCTTTCCAGCATGGAGGATGAAGAAACCAAGTATATCGTCGACACGCTTCAGGAAGACTTTCATCCGAACGTTACCTTCCTCGTAGCGGAAGAGGCGGAAGAGCTGCAGCCGGCGGTACGTTTTATAAAAGGCTATAAAAAGCTGGAAAACAGTACGACTATTTATGTATGCGAAAATTATTCCTGCCACACTCCGGTGACTTCTGCCGCAGAGGCAGTAGACTTAATAAAAGGCACCAGCGAATAAGTTCCGGCTGAAAGAAGGTACTACATGAAAACGACCATTACGCTCCGCCACCATATATTATTTTTAGCCAGCATTTTTTGTTTTTGGTTTGCTACGTATATTTATATTCCAACATTCAGCTTATACCTGGAATACCAGGCTTTTCCATTGGATATGATCGCATCATTCTTGGAAGCTATGGTGTGACCCAGGTGCTGCTGCGGTTTCCGCTCGGTATTCTCTCCGACCGGCTCCAGCATATGCGCAAAGTACTGTATGTAGCGGGTTTTGCCTTTGCTATTGTGAGCGGGCTGATGTTAATTTACTTTGATTCCTTTTTCCCTATTTTACTGGCCCGGCTGTTTGCCGGTGTAACGGCAGCGATGTGGGTCATGGCCACCATTATGTATGCCCAGTATTTCCGGCCTGATCAATCTTCGCGGGCGATGGGAACCGTACAGTTCTTAACGGTAACGCCTCAGTTTATCAGCATGGCAAGTGCCGGATTTCTCGTCTCCCAGCTTGGCTGGGCACTGCCATTCTGGATTGCCGTTGTCTTTTCTGTCCTCGGCCTCGTGCTTGCCTTAGGGGTTAAAGTGGTGCCGGTGGAAACCGGGAGTGCTCCAAAAATGAAGCTGTCGGACTATGTCACCGGGACGCTGAAAGTAAAATATCTGCTGCCGGTAACAACGGTATCCATGCTGTGCCACGCGATTATGTTTATTACTATTTTCGGATTTACGCCGCTATACGCCAGTTCGCTGGGTGTGACGGAAAGCGAACTGATCTGGCTTATGACCGGCTTTTTTGTGCCTCATGCCGCCGCGTCGCTTGGCGTCGCCTTTGCTTCTATATCAGCGGAAAGGGAGCGGTTCTATTTTATCGGCGGATTGGTTTTAACCGTCGTTATGCTTGCAGTGGTGCCGCTTACTAACTCGCTGCTGACCTTAAGCCTTGTGCACGGCGTGATTGGACTGGCGCTCGGTGTTGTACTTCCGCTGCTGCTTGCTAATATTGCCCGGCTCCCGGCCAATCAGCTGAAAAATTCCGTGATGGGATTTTATCAGTCCTTTTATGCGCTCGGTATTTTTCTTGGTCCTCTTATTGGAGGAGCCGTGGCTGAAAATCTCGGCTTAAACGCTGTATTTGTGATGGGAAGTGTCTTTGCCCTGGCAGCGCTCGGCATTGTGTGGATCTATTTTAAAGATCGAACCTCATCAGTAAATAATATGAAAAAGCCGGCTTCCTTTTAAAAGGAAGCCGGTTTTTTAGATTGTTTTTTTAGAAAATCAATTTTGCACCGAATGCCATTAAAGCAAGACCGGTCGATTTCTGGAATATCTGCTGAAAGCGCGGGCTGTTTAACCAGCGCTGCACGTGGCCGAGTACAAAAACGAGCACAAGAAACCACGTGACGGCGATAACGGTTAAGATACCGCCCAGAACCATCAGCTGCTGGGGTACATTACCGCTCATATCTACAAACGGCGGCATAAAGGTGATATAAACGACCACTGTCTTAGGGTTCAGGATGTTGCTCAGCACTCCCTGCAGATAGGAGTCTCTGGAATGCCCCTTGCTGCCGGCAGCGGCTGTTTCATCCGCGCTTTTCTGAACCTCTTTGAAAGAAAAAGAGCTTTTCGTCGTAAAGGAACGGACGCCTAAATAAAATAAATAGGCGGCTCCCATATATTTAATCGTTTCAAATAGGACAGGGGACTGGGAGATAACCACAGATAATCCCAATACCGCAATAATCGTCCAGAAAGTCAGGCCTGTAGCCATCCCAAGTATCGTAAAGCGTCCGGCTTTAGCGCCGTGCGAGAGTGTATTTTTCATAATAAGTACGGTGTCTGCTCCGGGAAGCATAGACATCATAGCAGCCATCAATATATAGGCTGGTAAATTTTCCATAGAGCAAGTCTCCTAACAATATACATATGCAATATATTACATATTAGAATATATCATAGTTAAGAGGGAAAAGCACGCTGTAGCGCGGATATTTTATTTGCTTTATACTTTAATTAAACGAAAAAGACGTGAAAGGTGATATAGACTGTGCCGATTCCATCCGATTTACCTATACCGGAAAGAAAATCCGCAAAAGACCGGGCGTATTTACAAATTCAGCAATGGATTATTAACGGAACGCTTCAGCCTGAAAAAAAATTAACGACTCCGAACTGGCGGAGGCGCTTGGAGTAAGCAGAACACCTATTAGGGAAGCGCTGCAGCTATTAAACGAAGATGGATTCGTAGAAATGAAGCCCGGAGTGGTCACACAGGTAACGCAAGTGAAGCCGGAAGACGCTGTCCTGATCTTTCCTCCGCTCGCTTCGCTGCAGGCGCTGGCTGCGGAAATAGCAGCGAAGGATATGAATCAGGAAACGATAAAAGAGCTGCGCGGGATAAATGAAATGTTTACAGAAGCGATTCAGGCCGGTGATCACCGGGCTGCGCTGCAGTGGGATGAAAGATTTCATGATATTATCGTCGACAGTATTGAGAACCCGTATATTTCCAAAACAACCCTTTCCCTGCAGTCGCACGTTCGACGGCTGTTCTACCACGATTCCATTAAACTGACGGAAGAATCGATAGAGGAGCATGAACAGATTATTCATGCGATGGAAAAGCGCGATTCCAAAACGGCAGCTGAAGTAACCCGCATCAATTTCTTCCGGCCGATTGACCATGATTATCCGCTTCAGTGAGAAGGAAGGGCCAGGCACGTATAGCCTTTTAGATGAAGACGGTCAATCAGTTCAGGGAGAACGGATACGGTCTGCTGCAATTCATGCAGGAGAATAATTGATCCCGGCTGTACAGAGTCCATGACGTTTGGAATGATAGCGTCCGGACTCTTTTTTCTTTCCAGTCGAAGGAGGCGGTGTCCCACATCACAAGTTCGAGGCCGAGCTCCTGTACGACGCGGACCGTTTCCTCATTATAGCGGCCGTAGGGGGGGCGGAAATATTCGATGGGTGAAGGGTTGATGCTTTTAATGGCCTGAAGGCTGCTTTGTATTTCGTGCTTTTGTTTATCATAGGAAAGCGACGTAAGGTTAGGGTGGCGGTGGGTATGGGAACCAAGCGTATGGCCTTCCTCAATAACCCTTACTGCCGGCCGCTCTGGATGAATCAGCCGTCCCTGCCAGAAAAATGTCGCCTGTGCGTGTTTGGCTTTTAATATATCCAAAAGTTGGTGGGTGCAGCGGCTCGGTCCATCATCAAAGGTTAAAAAAACAGCCTTTTCTTCAGATGGAACAAGGGACGCCGCATTCGTCAATGCGTGATCGGTAGGAAAGCTGGACCCAGCTCCTTTTTTTGCAATTCAAGGGGACTGCCGCATGCTGATTCCTCCTCTTTTTTTATCTTTTATTAGTATAGAGGAAAGAATGGGATGCGCCTATTTTTCTGCTTCATAAAATACTGCTTGCTATTTTTGAAAACGCTTACTATAATTATTGTATAGAAACCGAAACGTTTCGATTTGATTATATTAAACAATATATTCTCTTAGAATCAGGCCTATTATTTTACTTTTTATCCGAAACGTTTCGGATTATATTTAAGGAGGTTTTTACATAATGAAACAACGTAGTAAATGGCTTGGAACCAGCCTGCTTATCCCGGCTTTGCTGCTTACAGCCTGTGCTCCTGAACGAGATGCGCAGGGAGTAATCGGTGGTGACAGCACAGGCGGAGACCCGGGGAAACCGGAGTCACTCAGCATATGGACATCTGACCTGGAACTTGCTGTTGAGGCCTATGGAGATATTACAGAGCAGTTTACAGAAGAAACCGGTATTGAAGTGAATCTGCGGGGTATGACGATTGATGAACAGACTGAGGGAATGTCCTTGGATGGCCCCGGCGGAAGAGGACCTGACTTGTTTTTTCAGCCGCATGACAGAATTGGTGATATTGCCCTGCAGGGACTGGCGGTTCCTATAGACATTACGGAAGAACAGCGGAATCAGTATGAGGAAGCTGCTTTGGATGCCATGACCTATGAAGGAGAGTTATATGGTCTGCCGGCTGTTCAGGAAACCTATGCCCTCTATTACAATAAATCGATTACAGAAACGCCGCCGGAGACGCTTGAAGAATTAGAAACGCTTGCACAGGAAGAGACAGATGCTTCCCAGGATGAATACGGCTTTCTAATGGAAGGCATTAACTTTTACTTTACGTATCCTTTTATGACCGCATTCGGGGGATATGTATTCGGTGAAAATGAAGATGGCACTTACAACATAGACGATATTGGATTGAATGAAGCCGGAGCCGTAGAAGGCGCAGAGATGCTGCAGTCCTGGTTCGATGAAGGGTACCTGCCCCGCGGTGTTAACGCAGACATTATGAATGGGTTGTTCGAAGAAGGAAATGTCGGAGCGGTAGTAAGCGGTCCCTGGTCTTTACGGGATTACCAGCAGGCACTGGGTGAAGACAATCTCGGCGTTGCTCCGCTTCCTACAACTGATGAGGGGGAAGCACTTCGTTCATTTTCCGGCGTCCAGGGGTGGCTTGTTTCAAGCTTCATTGACGTGGAACGCAGGTACTGGGCAGAAGAGCTTGCTTTCTATATGACGAATGAAGAAAGTTCAACTTCTTATGTGGAAACGACAGGCCATATTCCCGGAAACAAAGCCGTTGTAGAGTCCGACCTGATTCAGGAAGATCCTTTTTTATCCGGTTTTGCTGAACAGGTCCGGCGTTCTGAAGCAATGCCGAATCCTCCTGAGATAAATCAGGTTTGGGACCCAATGGAAGATGCCCAGCAGTTTATTTCTGAGGGTGATGATGCAGAAGAAGTATTAAATGAAGCAGTTGAAGAAATTAACGTAAATATTGAAATGCAGGCACCACCTGAAAGATAAAAGAAAGCAGGGGAGAGGAGCTTTTGATGACTAAAAATAAAAAAATAAAGCATCCCGAAAAGCATAGTGTAAGAACGGCTGGTTTATTGAGTATTATTCCAGGCTTTGGACAATTTTATAATAAGCGGTGGATAAAAGGATCGATTCTATTTGTTCTTGCTTTATCGTTTGTTCTTACATTTCTTCAATTTATAAATATTGGGCTGTGGGGCATACGGACACTTGGGACGCTAGAAGGGATTGACGATTCCAGAACACTTCTTATTCAAGGGGTACTGGCTGTCTTTCTCTGCCTGGTTGCTCTGGGCTTTTATATATTAAACATTTTGGACGCGAGAAAGGATGCGGCTAAATTAAAAGAAGGGTGGCAGATCCCTTCTGTTATGCAGTCTCTAAGAGATTGGTGGGATTTTGCCTTTCCATATGTAATGGTAACACCGGGACTGCTTCTCCTGATATTTGTAGTCGTTTTTCCGCTTCTTTTTATGACGCTCATCGCTTTCACAGACTATAACCGCTACAATTCACCGCCGGGTAACTTATTAAACTGGGTCGGTTTTGAAAACTTCATAGATATTGTAAATGTACCCGTGTGGCGGGAAACGTTTATATCCGTTCTGGCATGGACGCTTGTCTGGACATTTGTCGCAACCACCCTGCAGATTGGGCTTGCGCTCATTTTAGCGGTTTTCGTTAATGATGAACGAATCAAGGGCAAAAAGTTGATCCGGACGATCTTTATTCTTCCGTGGGCCGTGCCGGCTTTTGTTACTATTTTAATATTTGCTGCACTATTTAATGATAATTTCGGAGCGGTTAACCGAAGCATTGTGGAACCGCTGCTGGGGTACGGCCTGCCGTGGCTGACCGATCCGTTTTGGGCGCGAACGGCGCTTATTATGATTCAGGTCTGGCTGGGCTTTCCGTTTGTCTTTGCGCTTTTTACCGGCGTACTGCAGAGCATTTCCAAAGAGTGGTACGAAGCAGCGGAAGTAGACGGGGGCTCAAAACGGCAGAAATTCCGCTTTATCACACTGCCTCACGTTTTGTTTGCCACCGCACCGCTTCTTATCATGCAATATGCGCAGAACTTGAACAACTTTAATATTATTTATTTGTTTAATGAAGGCGGACCTGCCGTGCGGGGTCAGAATGCCGGGGGAACGGATATCCTCATTTCCTGGGTCTACGATTTAACCTTCCAGAACAACATGTTCAATATGGCGGCAGTTATTTCCTTGATTATGGGGCTGATGATTGCAGTATTTGCTATTCTGCAGTTTAGAAGAACCAGGTCATTTAAAGAAGAGGGGGAAATATAAATGTCATCTAAACTAAAATCAAGGCTTGAGGTAGCGGGTATTTATCTGGTGATTGCTTTTATGTTTGCTGTCATCTCCTATCCACTGCTCTGGACACTCGGTCTCTCCTTTAACGAAGGCACGAGTCTATATTCCTCCAGCATTATTCCTGAGAATTTTTCCCTGGAACACTACATCTGGCTGTTCACCGATCCTGACAGCATGTATTTAACCTGGTATAAAAATACATTAATTGTTGCCGTTACCGTTTCTGTCGTCGCTACATTTATCGTCGCCTTAACGGCCTATTCTTTTTCCAGATACCGTTTCAAAGGCAGAAAGTACGGCATTTATGCTTTCTTAATTCTGCAGATGTTTCCGGTATTAATGGGAATGGTAGCTCTTTATATTCTATTAAATATTATCGGTCTGCTTGATTCGCTGGCCGGTCTTATGCTGATTTATATTGGCGGAGCCATTCCGATGAACGCCTTTCTTGTGAAGGGATATTTTGATACGATTCCAAAAGAACTTGATGAATCAGCGAGGATGGATGGAGCTGGTCATTTCCGAATTTTCTTTACGATTCTTCTTCCCCTGGCAAAGCCGATTTTGGCAATCGTTGCCTTGTTTAACTTTATGATGCCCTTTATGGATTTTCTTCTGCCCAGCATTATTTTAAGAAGTGAAGAAAATTATACGCTGGCACTGGGATTATTTAATTTTGTAAATGATCAGTTTTCTAATAATTTCACCCGATTTGCTGCGGGATCCGTATTGATCGCGCTTCCGATTGCCACCATTTATCTATTTTTGCAGAAATGGCTCATTTCCGGGCTGACCGCTGGAGCAACAAAAGGTTAATTTATTACGAAAATATATTATAATGAATACAGGAGGCTTTTATGAAAATAGTTGTATGGAACGAAAACAGGCACGAGAAAGAAAACGAAGTGGTTTCTTCCATTTATCCGGAAGGAATTCACGGAGCGATTCAAGGCTTCCTGAGAGAAGAGGGACTTGATGTAAGCACGGCTACATTGGACGAACCGGAGCACGGATTAACAAAAGAGGTTCTCGACAATACAGACGTTCTTATCTGGTGGGGTCATCAGGCTCATGACGAAGTGACCGAAGAAGTCGCAGAGCGTGTGAAAGAACGCGTATTGGAAGGAATGGGACTGGTGGTACTGCATTCTGCCCATTTCTCGAAAATATTTAAAAAATTGATGGGTACTTCCTGTGATTTGAAGTGGAGGGAAGCGGATGAAAAGGAACGCCTTTGGGTCGTCAATCCGACGCATCCTATTACAGAAGGCATAGGAGAATTCATTGAGCTGGAAAAAGAAGAAATGTACGGGGAGCATTTTGACATCCCTGTACCGGAGGAATTGTTATTTGTCAGCTGGTTCGAGGGTGGAGAAGTATTCAGAAGTGGTGCCACTTTTCAGCGCGGGCGTGGAAAAATCTTTTATTTCCGCCCTGGACATGAAACGTATCCGACGTACTACCATGCAGACATTCAGCGTGTGATACGTAACGGCGTGCACTGGGCAGCTGGACTGGCCACACCAAAGCCGGTTTACGGAAACGCTCAGCCGCTTGAACCTATTGCCGGCACAACCGCTGTTAAACGCTGATGGCGACACTAGAGGGGTATATTCTAATGGATAAGCTAAAAATTGGCATCATTGGATCAGGTGGAATCGCGCAGTCCAGGCACATTCCCACTTTTCAGCAGCTGGAAGATAAAGTTTCCATTGAAGGCGTATATGATATTAATCAGGACCGGGCTCAGGAAGTAGCAGCTGCTTTTTCTATTGCCCGGGTATATCACAACATTGAAAGAATGCTTGAAGAAGTAGATGCCGTTGTGATCTGCACGCCGAACAAGTTTCATGCAGATATAGCAGTACAGGCTCTGGACCGCGGCATTCACGTTCTTTGCGAAAAGCCGATGGCTATCACAACAGAAGAATGCGAACGCATGATAGAAGCCGCTGAAAAAACAGACTCGGTTCTTGCTATTGCCTTTCACTACCGCTTTGGGCCGGAAGCCCAAATTGCCAAGCAGATGATGGAGAACCATGAAATCGGTGACCCGCTCGTCTGTCGTTTCCAGGCGCTGCGCCGTCGGAAAGTTCCGGGCTGGGGCGTCTTTACAAATAAAGAACTCCAGGGCGGAGGAAGCCTGATTGATTACGGCTGTCACCTGCTTGATCTGTCTTTATGGCTGCTTGGAAATCCGAAGCCGCTGGAAGTAATGGCAAAAACGTACGATCGGTTGAGCAAAGCGCCGAATCTCACGAACGAGTGGGGTCAGTTTGACCAGAACACATTTAACGTGGAAGACCATGTAACCGGATATATCACATTTGAAAACGATATTACGATGCAGCTGGAATGCTCCTGGGCAGCTAATATAAAAGAAGATACGGAACAGCTGAGCATTTCCGGAGTAGAAGGCGGTTTACAGCTCTTTCCGTTTGAACTGTATCAATCTAAATATGGCACCCTGTTAAACAGCACGGCTCAAATTAATAAAATCGATAATATAGAGCCGTACTATCAGGCAAATAATTTTGTGGATTCCTGCACAGGTGAAGCAGAGCTTATTGTGAAGCCGGAGCAGGCGATGAAAGTGACAAAAATCGTTGAGGCGCTCTATGAGAGCAGCGAAACAGGCAAAAGCGTTCGATTCGAAGAAAATCCAACCACTTTTGAAGAATCTTATTAAAAAGAGACTGTCCCAAAAAATATTTTTATCATGCTATGAGGAAATAAATGAAGAACCTCGCATCCACTTTACAAGGATGTGAGGTTCTTTTTGCATCGTTGAGCTATTTATTTTTTTAAGCTGACTCTTATGAAAAATCATAAAAATAACCAGGTGCCGACTCAGGCAGACCAGCCATCGCTGAAGATAAAGAAAGGTTTTCTCTTTAGCTGAGGCATGGCCTGCCGAAAGCGTGCGCCTGGTTTGGCTGGCAGCATTTTGCTGGTCAGGGGTACCTTTTGGGAGACCCCGCTTCATTAAAAACGGAAATCTTTTAAATCTAAAGGCCTTCGTTCTCAAAGCGGCGGATCTCATCTTTGTGACCTAAAACAATCAGCATGTCTCCCTGCTCAATTTGATCATTAGGGCGGGGAGATACATTAACGTCTTCATTTCGTTTAATCGCAAGAATCGTCACGCCATACGTGGCCCGGACATTTGAATCAATCAAGGTTTTACGGTGTAGTTTTTTTGTAGCATACACTTCGACAATTGTGTAATCATTGCTCAAGTCGATGAAATCAATAACTTTTTCCGAAGTCATGTTGTGGGCAACACGGATTCCCATATCAAATTCCGGGTGTACTACCCGGTCAGCGCCGATCTTATCTAGCACCTTCTGATGGTATTTATTCTGGGCTTTGGCCCAGACAATCGGTACGTTCATATCTTTTAATACAAGTGTCGTAAGCACACTTGCCTGAATATGGTCACCGATAGCGACAACCACATGGTCAAAGTTGCCAAGACCCAGGGACTTTAATGCTTTTTCATCCGTAGAGTCGATGCAGGCTGTCTGCGTAGCATACGTGACGTATTCGTCCACTTTTTCTTCATCCTGATCAATCGCAAGAACTTCATAGCCTAAATGATAAAGTTCCCGACAGATACTCCCTCCAAATCGGCCTAGGCCTATAACAGCAAATTGTTTTTTGTTTTTTGCCATGGGAAAACGCTCCTTTATGTGTCAAATTCGTCTTATAGTAAATAAATGCCCTGAGGGAGCAGCAATCCTAAAATAATAGTAAATATAACAAATCCTATCACAAAACGGACGAAGAGAGGGTGGCCGGTGTTCTTGAATAAGTGAACAAAGTAAACTTCAATTAATCCGATGCTTATTAAGCCGCAGGCCAGTTTAAACAGGCCGCCTAAATAAACGGGACGAAGACCGAGAACAAGCCCGCCGGTTAACAGCAGCGGCAGATAGAAGAATCGAAGCAGGTAGTGAAGAAGAACAGCGGTCCGATTCATATTGGTCTTGTGAAATATATAAACAGCACCTGCGAGCAGAATAACTACTGCTACAGCAGCAAGATGTATAGTGAGTATGGTATCAGCGATAATAGACTCTCCTAATGTAGACATTTTCTTAATCATATCATGCGTGTACGTGTTACAGGAGCAGAGATTTTTCTGGAATAAAACTTCCGGTATGAACCATTTCGAATATGTGCTATCTTTAAGAGGCAAAGACAAATCATATAACAAGCACTAGGGGTGCTGCAAAGCTGAGAGGGATGATATTCATCCTAACCCTGGAACCTGATCTGGATAACACCAGCGGAGGAAAGTGCGGAATGTTCACCTGAAAAAGCAGCCTCTCGTGCTGTTTTTAATGATAGAACGATTTTTCCGCCGCTCCTCTACTGGAGCGGCTTTTTTGTGTGCAGATACAAGTTCCGGGAAAGCAAGGCACATGTAAAAAAGGGGGCGGAAATGAATAAAAAGCAGAAACCGGCACTGGAATTTCGGGATGTGACCTATGCCTATGCTGATACCGATGCACCGATCTTCGAGCAGGTGCAGGCTGTAGTGGAGAAAGGAGAATTTGTCAGCCTGCTTGGACCGAGCGGCTCAGGAAAGTCAACGTTCTTCCGGCTTGCCGCAGGGTTAAGCAATCCAGTCAATGGGTCTGTGCATCTGCACGGATCAGATTCCGGCATAAGGCTTGGCAGGGTAGGCTACATGCCGCAGCAGGATATGCTGCTGCCCTGGCGCACCATTTTGGAGAATGGCATGCTTCCTCTGGAAATAAACGGTCTTTCCAAAAAAGAGGCAGGAAAACGGGTATCCGCTCATTTAGAAGCATTCGGCCTCGGGGGTCTCGAACATAAGTATCCACATGAACTGTCCGGTGGAATGAAGCAGCGCGTGTCTTTTCTTCGTGCCGTAGTAGGAGGAAACGACATCCTCATGCTGGATGAACCATTCAGTGCGCTTGATTCCATAACCCGTTTTATGATGCAGGAGTGGCTGCTTGAGAAGTGGCAGGCTTCAAGGCAGACGCTTATTTTTATTACCCATGACATCGAAGAAGCGTTATTTCTATCCGATCGTATTTTATTATTTACCGAACCGCCGATAAAGGGTCCCCTCACGGAAATTACTGTCCCGCTTCCAAGGCCGAGAGACGAGGGGGCACGGGATCACCCGGAGCTCTTAAAGCTGAAGCGGGAGCTGATTGAAAGAATGCGCAGGGAGGAGAGGCTGCGATGAATGGCTGGAAAGGGACAGGCGTTTCTTACATCGGAGCGGCTCTGCTTGCGTCTGTTTTTTTTATTATCTGGGAAGCAGGAGCCCGCTGGTATGACACGCCTTATATACTGCCGGCACCGTCTGCGGTGCTGCAACGGCTGGTGGAGCTCGCTGATATATTATTTCTTGTACACCTGCCGGCCACACTTCTCGTTATAGGAACCGGACTTGGCATCTCAATTGTTTGCGGAGTTGGCATTGCGGTGCTGATGAGCCGGAGCCGGGTGGTGGAAAAGAGTGTGTTTCCTTTACTTATCACGTCGCAGACCATACCGATTATTGCACTTGCTCCGATCTTTGTTTTGTGGTTTGGCTATTCCATGTGGAGCAAAGTCGCTGTTACGGTGCTGATTACTTTTTTCCCAATCACAGTCGGGGCGTTTGACGGTCTTCGGACAGCAAGCAGGGATATGCAGGATCTGCTTCGGACGATGGGCGCCGGAAGCTGGCAGATTTTCAGAAAAGTTCAGGTACCGATGGCCCTTCCTTCTTTCTACTCTGGATTAAAAGTTGCAGTTACGCTGAGTGTCATAGGTGCGGCTATTGGAGAATGGCTGGGAGCAGATGCGGGACTCGGATATTTCAGCCGCAGGATGATGACGCAGATGGACGCAGCCGGCGTATTTGCACCGATTGTTCTGTTGTCGCTCGTAGGCATTGGTCTTTTTTTGGCAGTAAAAGCAGTAGAATATGCAACTACAAAAAAAGGAGGAAATAGATAATGAATAAGCGGAATAAATGGATCAGGCAGGCCGTACTGTTTGCTGCAGGGGCTGCAGTACTGGCGGGATGTGGAAGCGAAAGCGAACAGCAGGCAGAAAACGAAGAGCTGCAGGAAGTTGATATTATGCTGGACTGGTACCCCAACGCGGTGCACAGCTATTTGTACACGGCCCAGGAAAAAGGATACTTCGAGGAAGAGGGGCTCGACGTGAATATTATGTTTCCAACGAATCCGACGGATCCTTTGAATCTGGCCGCTGCAGGGGAAGTGGATCTTGGTATCAGCTATCAGCCGGACGTCATTACGGCGCGTACTGAAGGTATTCCTGTAGTAAGCGTTGCGGCCATTGTACGGTCTCCTCTTAACCACATTGTGTACAAAGCGGACTCTGACATAGAACGGCCGAGAGATTTAGAAGGCCGGACCGTCGGATATCCGGGTATTCCGGTTAATGAGCCGATTGTAGAAACGATGGTGGAGGACGACGGCGGCCAATTCGAAGAAGTAGATCTGGTAGACATCGGCTTTGAGCTGCAGTCTTCTCTCGTAAGTGACCGGGCCGATGCGGTAAGCGGGGCATACATTAATCATGAAGTACCTGTGCTGGAACATGCCGGTACGTCTGTAGAATATTTTAATCCGGTCGATTACGGCGTTCCTCCGTTTTACGAGCTTGTTCTCGTCACAAATGAAGAGACGCTGGCAGTGGAAGAAGAGAAAATTAATGCCTTCTGGACGGCGGCAGAAAAAGGCTACACATACATGAAAGATCATCCGGAAGAAAGCCTGGACATTTTATTTGAGAATGAGGATCAGGAAAATTTTCCGCTGGAACGGGAAGTAGAAGAAGAAAGCCTGAATATATTGATGGATAAAATGGAAACAGAAGACGAAGCCTTTGGCAGCCAGGATCGGGAATCCTGGGAGGAAACGATCAGCTGGCTCGAAGAAATGGAGTACATTTCCGAGACGCCTAACGTTGATGATATATTTGTAAATATGTCAGAATAAAAAACGGCTTTGTGCTCTCTATGAGCACGAAGCCGTTTTTGGTTTATCATCTATTCTACATAATCAAGTAGTCCAGGTTTACATTTATCGTTTCCTCTACCTGGTCGATACCATGCTGATCCTTCACGGAACCATTATAGACAAGCTGAATCGAATCAGCATTATCGGGAAGTTCTACTTTATAATAAGTGGAGTTCATGGTTTTTTGGCCTGGCTTTAATACTTCTTCGCCTGTTGAAGATCCGCCTCGCTTTTCTTCCATAGAGACCGCTTCATCAAGGTGGTTACCGTCTTCATCAAGCACGCGTATCTCTACAAATTGATCATCGTGATAACAGGTGATTTCCTCGTTGTTAGGATTTTCGACGTAGGGGTGGATATAAACAATAGAGTCCTCGGGATTAGTGTATTTAACGCCAACTTCTACACGTTCGGTCAACTGCTGATACTGATGGCTGAAGGTAGGAGTAACAAAATAATACGTAGCCCATCCCAGCGTAAGAACAATAACTATCGGAATTCCCCACTTCATCCATGAAAAACGATTTTTCACCATAATCCCCCTTTAATCGATACCTGTCTGCTGCTGTTTAAAATGTCAGGTTTGTTGTCATTTATTAGTATAAGCCGGACAAGCACCGAAAGAGAAGGGGATTTGCAAAGCGTTATATAGTCTTAAAGACCCTGTCATCAGATTGACATGTAAGACATATAATAGGTCCTATTCCGTGTAAAAAAGGAAATAGCGATTAAAAAACCCGATTCTGCTGTTATTTTTGATTGTGTTCGAGTGTGTTGACAAATTCGAAAAATCCCCGGCGTCCGGCCCGGTTCGAAGCGGTGGACGCATTCCATACACTTTAATCGAAGATCCTGGCGCAGATCTTCCCGGTTCTGCGGTTTTGTCTGCGACAGCGATTTCTGAATAAAGGGCTCAAATTTCTGCAGAAAGTCATACATGGCTTCCCGGTCCTGCTGTTTCGCTTTTTCTGCTAAGACATATAGAGAGGCTGTCATTATATCTCGCTCCTTTTAATAGATGGTCGCTGTAATATAAGCGTAAAGTCTGGAAAGGCCCTGATGTCTGGACCGGTAAATAGCCTGAGGCGTCATATCCCTCAGGTCCCTCATTTGTTTTGCAATAATCCCTCATTTGTTCTGCATAGCTTTTTTGCAAAATCCACTGTTGATGTGAAGTTAATGCCTGATAGGCGGTATACAGCGTTCTGCTTTCCAGCTCTTCGGCAAGAACATGCGAGGACAGCGGCGCTTCCCATACCGGCTCTTCCCACGTATCGCTGTCCACAATAAGCGGCTGAAGGGTTTCTATTTTCCGGTGTTTTTTATCAAACTGTACTGCGTGCCAATGAAGAGACTTTAAAATATACGCTGTTAATTTCTTTTCCTCCCGATACTGCCGGAATGCTTTATCGAGCGCTGATTGATCTCCTTCTTTCTTACAGCATACTGCCTCTATAAACAAATTACAGTGAACAGGATCGGCAAGAAACTGCCGGAGAAGAGGAGAAGAGAGCGCTTGTTTGTGGGTATGAATATAGTGATCAAGCTGAGGGCATTTTCCCAGAAGATGTGATAAATAATAAGCCACGATGTTCCCTCCTTTCTATTCTTCCGTGCAACAATCAGGGTGTGAGATATGCTTCTATATGAACAAAAGGTAAATACAGCAAAAAAAACAAACCATTTTACGAACATTTGTTCTTATTTTATAGGGAGAATAAAAGAATTGCAAAGCGGATTCGATATTTTGTTAGAATAGACCCTGGCAGGATAAATAGAAAAGAGGGAATAAACATGAAAATGGCTGCTGGCATTCTTCTGCTGCTCGTTATTGCGGCAGTGTATGTGTACTTTGTGCGCACACGTGCCAAAATAGGGAGGATACTTAAGCATTCTCTGCAGACACTGGCGCTTCCGATTGATCAGATGAAACGAATTGAGGTATCACAGGGGCCGTCTGCACTCGAACATGATGAGGCAAACCGCGTCGGCTCGCCCTATGCGGAAAAAAAGAGGCTGATCGTGATTATGAAAGACGATACGATGCACGTGATTGCATTAAAAAAAGCCGCACAGACAGCAGAAATACTGCGCAGAAAAAGCCAGCTCTCCTAATCAAAGGAAAGCTGGCTTATTTATGGACTCTCGGGCAGAAGAGCGGATTTTGATTTCTTAGTTTCGGCAACAAGCAGAACAGAGGACAGGACGAGCAGCACCCCGAGCGTCTGCCATCCATCAAGCCGGTCGCCAAATACAGCAACCCCGATAATAATGGCGACTACCGGCTCCACCGTGGAAAGAATAGAAGCACGGCTTGATTCAACATGGGTCAGACCGATCGTGTACAAGATATAGGCAAGTACCGTCGGGATAATCGCAAGACCGAACGCAAACAGCAGCACCTGCGGCTGGAACAGCAGGCTGCTTTTAGCAAAAATACCCCCGGTAGGTATCATCAGCAGGCTGGCGCAGATAAACGAATACGCTGTGATGGTAATAGAATGATACGTCCGGCTTACATATTTACCGAAAATGCTATAAAGGGCGTAGAAAAAGCCGGAAGCGATACCGGCCGCAATGGCAAGAGTGGTCACAGACGTCTGAAAGCCCGGCAGAAGACCAACGGCAAAGGCGCAGCCGGTAATTGTAAAGCCAAGAGCCAGCAGCTTTCTAGGCGTGAGCCACTCTTTAAATAACAACCTCGATAAAATCGTCACAAAAAGAGGACCGGTGTAGAGAAGAACGACGGCTAAAGATAAAGAAGCCTCCTGGATGACTAAAAAGTAGCAGTAGTTAAAAAATACAATACTTACAATGCCGGTTCCCATAAAAAAGGGAAAGTCCCTGGCTTTTATTTTCAAGTAGTGTGGAAATTTAACAGCGAGAATACATACAATAAATACAGCAGAGAACACGGCCCGAATGGCTACCGTTTCCCATGGAGTAAAGCCTGCCTGGTACAAATATTCAACGAATAGGCCAATCGTTCCCCAAAGAGAGGCCCCTATAAGAGTAAGAAGATAAGCTTTGCTGCGAGTCATAGAGGCACCACCTGTTTTATCAATATTGGTCTAGTGGGAGAGTGTAATTGGCAGAATGCCGTGATCGGTCATAATGCCGTCTACCTGCAGGTTCACAAGGCGCTGCAGGGCTTTTTCATCGTTAACGGTAAACACACGTACTATAATGCCCTGGTCCATCAGCTCGACAATTTCTTTATCAGAAATAGTCTGGCGTTTTACGTGAAGCGAAAAGACGTCTGCCTGCTGCAGATAGCGGAGAGGTTTATACAGGCCGGAGGAAACCAGCAGTGCTTTCTCCGGTTCCTCCCATTCTTCATGCAGAGAAACAACAGAAGGATGATGAAAGCTTGAGATAATAACCCGGGATGCGGGCAGAACAGGTTCAACAATAGTCTTCACGGCCCGGATAAGCTCGGGCATTGTTTTTAATGGTCCTTTTAATTCAATATTAACAATCAGATTATTTCCGGCAAGCCACTCTGTCACTTCTTCTAGAAGGGGAATAGCTTCATACGTACCGCCAAACCAGGATCCGGCGTCGAGTTTTTTTAAATCCTCCCACGTTTTGCTGCGGATGGATCCGCGGCCGTTGGTTGTACGGTTAACGCTCAGGTCATGTATAACGACGACCCGGTTGTCGCGGGTAAGCTGGACATCAAGCTCAATACCGTCCGCACCTCTTTCTTCTGCGAGACGGAAAGCAGCCATTGTATTTTCGGGTTTTATTATTGAAACGCCGCGGTGGGCAAACCATTGTGTCATAGTATCCTCCATTGCAATTGTCTTGTTTAATTTTCATTAAATAGTGCTATTTCTGCTTATTTCTTTATAGGAATAATAAAAACCGCTTGAAACCATTACTGCTTTCTAGTAGTTTTACACCTAAAGGCCATGTAAAAAGCGGGCTGTGAACACGTGAATGATCGTTTGAAAAGGGGTAAAGGCGTTTATATGAAAACAAAATGGAGTTTTTACGATTGGCCTCTCATAGGTGCTTCTTTTATATTAGCAGTATTTGGATTAATTATGGTATACAGTGCCAGTTTTCCACTCGGTATTGACCTGTTTGATAATCCGCTTCATTTCATCAGCAGACAGTTAATATTTTTTGTTTTAGGTACTGTAGTATTTATTTTTGTGGTGCATTTCCCTTATACATATTATCAGAAATTAACTCCTTTTATTATAGGAGCCTGCATATTGATGCTTCTGGCAGTAATTGCTGTAGGTATCGAAGTCAATGGATCGCAGCGCTGGCTGTCATTCGGTCCTATACAGATTCAGCCTTCTGAATTTGTGAAATTGGCGATTATTATTTACTTAGCACATGTATATTCCAGAAAACAGCATTATATCACAAGCTTTATCCGGGGCGTACTTCCGCCCCTTGTCGTTGTAGTGTTTATCTTCGCATTGATCATGCTCCAGCCTGACCTGGGAACCGCAATGATGATTTTGTTGATCGGTGGAACGATCGTATTTTTATCAGGAGCGCGCTGGCAGCATCTTGGTGTGCTGGGGGGCCTTGCGGCCGCAGTTGTTACAATTCTTGCCGTGCAGGAGCCTTATCGGATGCAGAGGCTGGTTGCTTTCCGGGACCCATTTGAATGGGAGGCAGAAGGCAGCGGGCATCAGCTTATTCAATCCTATATTGCGATGGCTAATGGAGGCGTTACGGGCACAGGTCTTGGACAGAGCGTCCAGAAAATGCATTATCTTCCGGAGCCTCATACAGACTTTATTTTTGCCGTTATCGCAGAAGAACTTGGATTTCTCGGTTTACTATTTGTAGTGCTTTGTTTTGCCGTTATTGCCTGGAGAGGATTTTTAATTGGCAGAAAAAGTACAACCACATTTGGAAAACTGCTGTCATTTGGCATTGTGTTTTTCCTATTAATGCAGGCGTTATTTAACCTGGCGGCGGCTACCGGCCTGATGCCGATTACAGGCATTACGCTTCCGATGGTAAGCTACGGCGGATCTTCCCTGCTTGTTTCTATGCTATGTCTTGGAATATTGGCAAACGTAGCCAGAATGAACAAAAAAGCAGCCTATCAAAAAGAGGCAGCGGCTTAAATAATCAGAAGCGGAATTATTTCTCTAGGAAATAATTCCGTTTTTTGTTAAACTAAAATAAATACAGGGTATATGTATAAAAAGGGGGCTTTAGCATGGAAAAAGAAATAAGCGTAAAAGGTACCGTTCAGCCTAATAAACAACAGCTTCTCAATCGCTTGAAACGTATTGAAGGCCAGGTAAGAGGAGTTCATCAAATGGTGGAAAACGACCGCTACTGCGTGGATATTCTTAACCAGATCGCAGCCATTCAATCCGCAACCAATAAAGTATCGCTTGCTTTGCTGGAAGATCATACGAATCACTGTGTTTCCAGCGCAGTTAAGCAGGGAAATGGTGAAGAGTCTATTCAGGAACTAATGAGTGTAATGGGAAAAATGTTGAAATAAAGCTTTTCATATACCTATATAGGGTATATAATGGAAGTATCATAATGAAAATAAAGGAGGACTTTATATGGCTTTGGAAACATTAAACGTAAAAGGAATGTCCTGCGATCATTGTGTGAAAGCAGTGAAATCCGGAGTGGGAGAGCTTTCCGGGGTGTCGTCTGTTGATGTGAATCTAAAAAAAGGAACCGTTTCTGTAGATTACGATGAAACGAAAACAGACCATAAAGATATCGTGGAAGCTATCGATGACCAGGGATACGACGTCGTTTCTTAAGCAGGGGCTCCCTGCTTATATTTTTGTATTTCATATACCCTTATAGGGTATAAAGGGGGATTTACATTGTCCAACGAGAAAAAAGTCACTTTTGATATATCCGGTATGACCTGCGCGGCCTGTGCTTCGCGAATTGAAAAAGGGGTAGGGAAGCTTTCCGGAGTAGAGGAAGCCCAGGTAAACCTTGCTATGGAGCTGGCTGCGATTACCTACGATGCGGACAGCGTGTCTCAAAAAGAAATGGCAGATAAAATAGAGGCTCTCGGATACCATGTGGAACAGGAAAAAACAGAATTTGATGTTCTGGGCATGACCTGCGCCGCCTGTTCGACCAGAGTAGAAAAGAAGCTGAACAAGCTTCCCGGCGTGTCATATGCTGCAGTGAATCTTGCCACGGAGACAGCATCCGTGGAGTATTTTCCAGAAACAATCCAGCCGGAAGATATGGAAACAGCTGTCGATAAAATGGGATATGAATTAAAGCAGAAAACCGAGAGCGGCAGTGAAACCGCTTCTAAGCGGGAGCATGATATTTCCGTACAAACAGGAAGGTTTTATTTTTCATTGATTTTGGCACTTCCATTGTTTTGGACGATGGTCACCCATTTTGAATTCACTTCCTTTATCTGGGTGCCCGCAATGTTTATGAATCCATGGGTACAGCTGGCGCTGGCCACTCCTATTCAGTTTATAGTCGGGGCTCCTTTCTACAAAGGAGCATACAAAGCGCTTCGGAATAAAAGCGCTAATATGGATGTTCTCGTTGCCATGGGAACCTCTGCGGCCTATTTTTACAGTATTTATTTAGGTCTGGAATGGACAGCCGCAGGCTCGATGGGAATGCCGGAGCTTTATTTTGAAGCAGCGGCTGTTATTATCACACTGATCGTGCTCGGAAAACTCTTCGAAGCCCGGGCTAAAGGCCGAACCTCACAGGCCATTCAATCGCTGCTCAGCCTTCAGGCGAAAACGGCGCTTGTGGAACGAAACGGTGAAGAGATGACTCTTCCTGTTGAAGAGGTAGTGCAGGGAGACATTGTGCTGGTTCGTCCCGGGGATAAAATTCCAGTGGATGGAGAAATCCTTTCAGGCAGTTCTTCTGTCGATGAATCCATGCTTACTGGTGAAAGCATGCCTATTGATAAAGAAGCAGGCGACGCGGTGACGGGTGCAACGATGAACAGCAACGGATCACTGCGTGTGCAGGCTTCAAGGGTCGGAAAAAATACGGCGCTTGCGCGTATTATTAAAGTCGTTGAAGAAGCACAGAATTCAAAAGCAGATATCCAGCGCCTCGCTGACCGTATTTCAGGTATTTTTGTACCAACGGTTATCGGAATAGCGTTTCTCACCTTTGCTGTCTGGATGATCTGGATTGCACCGGGTGAATTCGGTACAGCGTTGATTCCTGTTATTTCTATCTTGGTTATTGCCTGTCCCTGTGCGCTTGGTCTCGCGACACCAACCTCCATCATGGCAGGATCCGGCCGTGCGGCAGAAATGGGAGTTCTGTTCAAAGGCGGGGAATACCTGGAGAGCACGCAAAGCATCGATACAGTGATTCTTGATAAGACCGGTACGATTACAGAAGGCCGTCCGGCAGTGACTGATATACTGGCAGTCCGTCCGGAAGAAGAAAGAGAGCTTCTTTCTATAGCTGCCTCTGCTGAAAAAGATTCGGAGCATCCACTAGCAAAAGCGATTATGGAAAAGGCTGAAAAAGAAGAAGCTTCTCTGTTTTCCGCTGCATCTTTTAAAAGCATACCCGGCAAAGGTATACAAGCGGAAGTAGAAGGAAGGGAAATACTTGCAGGAACCAAAAAGCTGATGGAAGAAAACGGCATAGACTTTGAGTCGGCCCGGGAGGCGGTTGAAGCTCTCGAAGCCGAAGGGAAAACAGTTATGCTTATTTCCTCCGCCGGATTATATATGGGCGCGCTCGCTGTAGCAGATACGGTAAAAGAAACATCTGCTGAAGCCGTCCGCCTGCTGAAAGAAGCGGGTCTCGAAGTGGTTATGATGACAGGGGACAATGAAAAAACGGCCCAGGCTATCGCCTCAACGGTCGGTATTGAAAGAGTCTTGGCTGAAGTGCTTCCGGAAGAAAAAGCATTCCATGTTCGCGAGCTTCAAAAGGAAGGGAAAAAAACAGCGATGGTCGGAGACGGGATTAATGATGCTCCGGCTCTGGCTGCCGCGGATATTGGCATGGCTATTGGAACAGGGACAGATATTGCGATTGAAGCTGCTGATGTGACGCTGATGCGCGGCGATCTTCTAAGCGTCGTTGATGCCGTAACAATGAGCCGGAAAACGATGCGCACATCAAGCAGAATTTTTCTTTGCATTTCTATACAATTCGCTTGGTATTCCTATCGCAGCTGCAGGCCTTTTGGCACCATGGATTGCCGGTGCGGCAATGGCTTTCAGCTCCGTATCTGTTGTAACAAACTCGCTCAGACTTCAGAAAATCAAGCATAGGAGGGCCGGCTGATGGATAAAACGATTCTGACCTGGATTATTTCCGGCGTGCTTTATCTCGCCGCTGTCATTGTTTTGTATGGCGTTCTGGGAGACGGCTCTTCTATGGAGCATGCGTCATCTTGGACGTTTGGACAGTATTAGTAAGTCATATATACAAAAATGGGGACCGATCCTGAGATCGGTCCCCATTTTTCTTATAAAAAGATTAGTTGGCGTTTAATCCGCCGGTAGCACTGTACACGTGACCTGTTACGTAGCTTGATTGTTCAGAAGCAAGAAAAACATAAATACCGGAAAGCTCCACCGGCTGTCCGGCCCGCTCTATTGGAGTGGGCGGCGTTTCTTTTCCGAATTTCGGGATGTTTTCCTGAGGCTGTCCGCCGGAAATCTGCAGCGGTGACCAAAATGGTCCTGGAGCAACGGAGTTAACCCGAATACCCTTAGATGCTACCTGTTTGGAAAGTGCCTTTGTAAAGCCGATAATAGCGCTTTTTGTTGCACCATAGTCAAGCAGCATAGGGGATGGGTCGTACCCTTCCACGGAAGTAGTCGTAATAATGGAGCTGCCCTCCGGCATATGAGGAAGGGCTTCCTGCGTCATCCAGTACATGGAAAAAACATTAGTTTCAAAGGTTGATACGATCTGCTCTGTCGTTAAATCGGCAATATCTTCCACGGCCTGCTGCTTTCCGGCAACCATAGCGAGAAGATCGAGGCCGCCGAGCTCTTTGACAGCGGATTGTACAATTTCACGCGTGACGGTTTCATCACGAAGGTCTCCTGGAATAAGCACAGCTTTTTGACCTGCTTTTTCGATGAGTTCTTTAACTTCCTGGCCATCCGGCTCTTCTACAGGAAGATAGTTAATAGCAACATCGGCTCCTTCACGAGCGTAAGCAATAGCTGCTGCCCGGCCGATGCCGGAATCGCCGCCGGTTACAAGAGCTTTGCGTCCTTTCAGCTGGCCGGTGCCTGTATAGCTTTCTTCGCCGCAGTCCGGCTGCGGATCCATATATTTCTGTACACCAGGTGGTTCCTGATATTGTTTAGGATAGTCGTTATTATAATATTTAGTGCGTGGGTCTTGAACCATGTATGAAAACTCCTTTTGTGTAATATTTACATATTGGTTTTCATTTCCTTTTCAAGAGCATCTTAAACATTCTATCTTCGATATTTTATTTTAGGAAATGATAAAATTAAAAAAATGGAGGTCCCTGCAGGCTGTGCCTGCGGAAACCTCCACTGAAACTTTATTTATTTTTGGGTTGTTTCAAATTTTCCAACCAGCCCATTTAGTTCCTCTGCAAGAAGATGCAGCGTTTGGGCAATTGCATTGATCTCTTCACTAGAAGCAAGCTGCTGCTCGGAAGCTGCAGCGATCTGCTGGGTACTGCTTGTCGTGTTCTGGGAAATCGACGCGATACTCGTAAACGAGGCAGCGACCTGTTCGGATCCAGCGGCCATCTCTTCAGATACCGCAGCCATATTTTCAATTTGACCTGCAACTTTACTGGTGCGCTGGACGATTTCCTGAAAAGTCATCTTGGATTCTTCAGCAATAGATAATCCTTCTTCTACTTCTGTAGTGACTGTACCCATTGACTGAGAGGATTCCGTAATATCGAGCTGGATTTCTTTAATAATTTTAGCAATCTGTTTCGAAGAATCCTGGGAACCTTCTGCCAGCTTACGGACTTCATCGGCTACGACTGCAAAACCGCGGCCCTGCTCGCCTGCTCGGGCGGCCTCAATAGCTGCGTTCAATGCAAGAAGATTAGTCTGCTCGGCGATGCCTGTAATAACCTGAAGAATTTCTTCGATTTCCCGGGACCTTTCGTTCAACGATTCCGTAATGGTTGTAGAGTGTAAAACAGACTGCTGGATGGATTTCATTTTATCCAGGGTTTCCTGCACTCGCTGATCACCTTTTTCGGCAATTTCGAGCGTCTGGCCGGCGTTGTCTGAAATAGAAGAAGAGCTGTCGGCCATCTGCTGGACGCCTTCTGTCATTTCCTCCATGGATTGAAGGCTTTCCATCACACCTTCAGACTGCTTTTCTGATCCGGCAGCCACTTCCTGAATAGAGGCTGTAATTTCTTTTGTTGAGTCTGTAGACTGACCCGAGCTCGTCAGGAGTTCCTGAGAGGAGGTCTTTACAAGGTCTGAGCCTACAGCCAGCTGGGAGATTAAATCCTTAAGGCTGGCCGTCATTGCATTGCTGTTAATGGCAAGCGTTCCGATTTCATCTTTACGATTTACTGCCAGTTCGTCTCCGGTTAAATTGCCGTCCGCAACGAGCTGGACCTGCTCTGCTACCTTGTTCAAAGGAACGCTGATGTTTTTAGCAATAAAGACAGCGGCAGCAACAATAAGTGCAGCGGAAATAAGAATGGCAGTGATGCTGATCCATTGGATAGCATCATTGGCTGCGAGAACATCATTCATTGAAGTTACAGTGAACAGCGACAAACCGGCTGCTGCGATTGGTGAGTAGGCAACCAGCTCTTCGTTACTGCCGCTTTCTATCGTAGCATAGCCGCTTTCCGTTTTACCGGTTTCAAGCAGGCTGTTCCATTCGCCGCTCCAGCCTGCTTCTTCTGTCGTAGTACCGATTAGATCTTCCTGCGGATGAACCTGGATCACATTCTGCTGATCGATAAGAATAGGTTCAGCTGAAGCAAAACCACTGTTATCATCTGTTAAAAATTGAGTCACGACGTTTTCAAAATTAACGGAAGCAGACAAGACGCCTATGTTGTCACCGGCGTCATTTATCACAGGAGCTGCAACGACCACAATACGGTTTCCAGTAGAGTTGGATGTGAGAACTTCTGATGTGGATTCCTCTCCGTTCATCCCATTCTGATAATAATCACGATCGGACAAATCCAATGTATCAATATTTTCCGCAATAGTGTGAGCACGGACTATTCCTTCATCGTCCGTAAATACAACGGTTTCATAGTTATCGTTCTGAGCCTGAATTTCATTTACGAGCTGGAGCTGCGTATCAGGATCATTGCCCCGAATATCTTCGGTTCCGGCACCAAGACGGATTTCATCTAGATGCTTATCGACCCAGCTGTTCATCGCTTCTGCTGTGTATTCAGTAGAAGCTTGTACAGACTCTTCTTCTTTTGCAATAATCTCATCACTGCTCGTATAAAAAAGCAGAAACGATACAATAGTAACTGGAAGAAGCCCAATGAGAAGAAAATAAGTAATCAGCTTTCCTCGTATAGTGGATAAGGTGAACCATTGTTTCATACGTTTCATTTTTCAGCTTCCCTTCTCAACGTTATATAAAATATAGTCTTATTGTCCTGTTTTTGGCTTATTATAAACTGAATTAAGGACTTTATACTTATATTATCGGCAGGGACAGCAAACACTTTACAAAAAAATGAAAAGAATTAAAGCTTTCTTCTTGAAGGAATGTATAAGAAAATAAATAAGAATAGAAAAAGGAGAGGGGAACCAGCCTTGCTGTACATAAAAGAACTACAGGAAGATGATACGAAAGAAGCCGGTCGTTTTCTGCTTGAAACGATGAAAGAAGCTTTTCCATTTCCATTAACGGAAACGGCCAGGCTCGATGCGCAATACATGAATGAACGGTTCATAAAGCCGCAGGGTACTGTCATAATCGGTGCTTACATCGACGGGTTATTGCAGGTACGATAGCAGTAAGACCTTACGATGATAGAATTGTCTCCCTAAAGGGAAGGTATAATTTGGAAGAAACGTGTGAAATTATTAAATGCTATGTTGATCCTTCCATGCGTCAAAAAGGGGTCGGCACGGCGTTACTCACCGAACTTCTTCACTTTTGCAGCCGGCATCATTACCATACGCTTTATCTGCACACTCAGTTATTTTTGGAAGGAGGACTTTCTTTCTGGAAAAAGCACGGCTTTGAAGTAACAGCAGAAGAAAAAGATGAGTGGGAGACCATACATATGGAAGGAAAGTTGACTGCAGTGAGCCGGATGCTGGAGGATACAAAAATGAATACAGCAGAAAAATAAAGCTATTATTCAGCGCTCAACAGCGTTTGCTGGGGAGCTTCGTAAGTACCATTTGAAAAAACGTTATATAAAAAACAATAGTAGATTGTGAACTTTTTTTAACAATTTTAGTGAAAAATGCTTGATTTTTTCAAGGAAGGGAGTATGATAATCTCAATAAGGAGATGATTACATGATTGCAGCACATTTTCTACAAAGCTTCCGCTTTGTCATGATGGGAGCAATGGGGCTTACAGCACTAAGCCTGGTCACTTTCCAGTGCGTCGAATTGTATCACGCATTGATGACAATGTTTCACAAATAAGCATTTACTATAAAAACCCGTTCTCTTTTAAAGTGAACGGGTTTTTGAATGTACTATCACGTAAAAGAAGTTGTTGAATAAAATAATTGAGTGAGGTAAGATGGCAATATTCATGAAAAAGAATAAATTGAGTACCGGTCGATCCGTCTATTAGATCGATCTAATAAAATGAAAAATATGTATGCGCTTACTTGATAAAGATAAGGAGGAGAAACATGAAAAAAATAAAAACAAGTCTTATAGGAGCTGGGTGCTGTCTAATGGCTGCAGGCTGTTCAGGTGTTTCTGGAGAAGAGTCTGAAGATGAAAAAACGATGAGGCTGGCGGTAGTAACGTCAGAAGATCGATCGTTAACAAAAGGGTTATATAAATTTGAAGAAATTGTAGAAGAAGAAACAAATGGAAGCGTCAATGTAGAGGTATATGCAAGCGGACAGCTGGGCGGAGACAGGGAAGTGTTCGAGGGAATGCAGCTTAACACGATTCAGGGAACGACTATTTCCACCGGACCTGTAGCACAGTTTGCAGAACGCTTTGAAGTACTCGACCTCCCTTTTTTATTTCCAGATGAACAAAGTGCCCATGAAGTACTCGACGGACCTATTGGAGAAGACCTGCTGCAGGACCTTCCGGATCAAAACGTTATCGGCATGAACTATTGGGAAAATGGCTTTAGGCAGCTGACTAATGGAGTGAGGGAAGTGGAAAGCATAGAAGATGTTAATGGCCTGGATATAAGAACACTTGAAAATCCGCTGCATATTTCTCTTTGGAATGAATTCGGCGCCAACCCAACGCCTATTAACTACACAGAACTCTACGTAGCGTTGGAGCAGGGGACGGTAAATGGTCAGGAAAATCCGGTAGGTAATGTAACCAATGATAATTTTTTTGAAGTACAGCCTTATATTACGAATACAAATCATATATATAATGCAAGTGTATTTATGATCAGCAAACCTTTTTGGGATTCTTTAACTGAAAATGAACAGAATATTATGACGGAAGCTGCAGAAGAAGCAAAAGATCATCAAAGAGAATTAAATGCATTGGAAAGTGAAGAAGGCTATGAACTATTAGAGGAAGAAGGAATGACAGTTACTGAGCTGACAGAAGAAGAAGAGGAACGCTTTATTGACGCGGCCGATCCTGTGATTGATCAATTTAGAAGAGAAAACGGAGAAGAATTAGTAGATGACATATTAGAAGCGTCCGGCAGAGAGTAAATGAAAGAAAGGAGAGATGATTATGAAAGCGATTAAATGGCTCGACCGGCATTTTGAGGAATTATTTCTCGTGTTCTTCTCCGTTATTATGGTTGGATCGATCTCATTACAGGTTTTTATGCGTTTTATCGTCGGTTCTTCTCTGGAATGGTCGGAGGAACTGGCCAGGTATTGTTTTATTTGGCTGGTCTATATGGGTATCAGCTACGGCGTGAAAAAACAGCGCCATATTAAAGTAGATGTACTGCTCCTTTTATTTAAAGATAAGGGGAAGGTAGTGTTGAATTTTGCGGCTAACTTTATCTTTCTGCTGTTTGCGTTGTTTGTTGTAGTGTACGGATCTTCTATTGCTGTATACATTCTGGGATGGGGCCAGGCTTCTCCTGCTCTCAGCATCCCAATGGGATTGGTTTATCTTGCCACTCCGGTAGGGATGGGAGCAACAGCTATCCGTCTTATTCAGCAGATGATGAAACAGTATACTTTTTTAAGAGGCGGCAAAGTAGATAAAGAGGAAGTAACCGCTGATCGAATGACGGATAATTACGGCGTAAGCGATGAACTCGAAGAAAGCATAGATGGCAGGAGGGGAAGAGCATGACCGCAGTATATTTATTCGGAAGCTTTGCGTTTCTGCTGCTGATCAGCGTGCCGATCGGTATTGCTTTAGGAGTGGCTTCATTAATTGCATTACTTTATTCGGGGGCTCTGCCTGTGGAATATATAGTGCAGAACCTTGTGACATCCGTCGATTCTTTTCCGATTATGGCAGTGCCATTCTTTATTCTGGCTGGTGAGATAATGGGAAAAGGGGGAGTGACAAACCGTTTGTTTGAGGTAGCCAACACATTAGTCGGGAATAAGACCGGCGGTTTTGCAATGGCAACCATTATAACCTGCCTTTTCTTTGCGGCTATTTCCGGTTCCGGTCCGGCAACTGTTGCGGCTATTGGTGGAATTATGATTCCTGCTATGGTGAAAATGGGATATGACAAAAAATTTGCAACAGCCCTGGTAGCGGCCTCCGGCGCGCTGGGGGTCATTATTCCGCCAAGTATTCCAATGGTGATATATGGTATCACAGGAGGAGCCTCGGTCGGCGACTTATTCATAGCCGGCATCGTTCCCGGAATATTAGTTGCCCTTGGTTTGATGCTCTATGCTTATATTTATTCCAGAAGAAAAGGATATCATGGGACCGGTGTTCCATTTACTTTCAGCAAATTAGGTAAAGCCGTCTGGGAGGCCAAGTGGGCGCTCATTATTCCTGTTATTATTCTTGGAGGAATTTACGGAGGAGTGTTTACACCTACAGAAGCGGCTGCCGTAGCAGTAGTTTATGGTCTGATCGCAGGCACTCTCTTATATAAAGAGTTGAAGCTTAAGGATCTTCCGAAAATTATTGCGGATTCCGCACTAACAACAGCTACTGTATTAATCATTATCGGCACAGCTACCGTATTTGGAAGGATTATGACGATCGAGCAAATTCCAGGTCAGGTAGCAGGGGCGATGCTGTCCTTATCTGAAAATCCGATTGTTATCATCCTGATTATTACGGCTATTCTGCTTGTGATCGGGTGCTTCATGGATACGCTCGCGGCTATTATTATTTTAACACCCCTTCTTCTGCCAATTGCAGTAGAACTGGGATACAGCCCGGTACATTTTGGAATTATTATGATTGTTAACCTGGCTATAGGGTTTATTACCCCTCCGCTTGGCGTGAACTTATTTGTCGCTTCCGGTATTTCCGGCATCTCCATTGAATCTCTGTCCAAAGCCGTGCTGCCCTTTTTTGCAGCAATGCTGTTTACATTGTTTATTCTTATTTTCATTCCTCAGCTTACGATGTTTTTACTATAATAAATAAAAAAGGATGGATCGGATGAGACGCGAACAGGAAGTTACCGTACACATTGAGGAAGAACAGACAATCATCGAGCTTAGTGACAGAATGCAGCAGTACGAGGCAGAAGTGTATGTAACAAAAATGTATAGAGGCATGATGCACGAAATTAACCTGAAAAGCCTGCTTGGTCTTATTACTATACATCTGGGAAATGGAGATGCGATAAACATCCGGGCGGAAGGTAACGACGCGGAAGAAGCACTTCATGCAGTGGTAGACTATTTAACTTAAGGAAGAGGCGGGTTGACAGTCGATTTTGCAGCTACGTATAATTAAGAGATTGAATCCGCTTACTCCAGGGACATCCGAAGGAAGTGTAAATCATGAAACAGAATAAATCACGGGTGACTTTAAAGCAGGTAGCTGAACACGCGGGAGTTTCCCGGGCAACTGCTTCTTTAATTGTTCGGAACAGTCCAAGTATTTCCCAGCCGACAAGAGACAAAGTGCTTAAATCGATGAAAGAGCTCGGTTATGTATACGATAGAGTGGCCGCAAGCCTCCGGGAACAGACATCAACCACGGTCGGTTTGATTATTACAGATATTGCAAACCCCTTTTATTCGGATCTTCTTATAGGAGTGCATCAGGCTTTAGAAAAGGAAGGCTATACCGTTTTACTCGGTACGACGTTTGATTCGATTGAAAAACAAAAAAAAACTGCTCTCTACAATGATGGAAAACCGGGTAGGCGGGGTTATTTTATGCCCGGTGTCAAAAGCGTCAATTGAAAATGTGGAAGACGCGGCCCGATGGAACCTTCCTCTTGTTCTGGCTGTGCGGGAAATTGAAGGTATAAAAAAAGACTATGTCGGCATTAACTACGAAGAGGGAGCATTTCTTGCCGTCAATCACCTGATAAACGAAGGGCACCGACGTATCGGCTTTCTTGGCGGGGACGCTGAATCGTCCGCCTGGAAGGAACGCAGACAAGGATACGAACGTGCTTTCAAACAGGCAGGAATAGAAGTAGAAGATAAATATATAGTAGAGAGTTCGGCAGAACGCGCCGGCGGTATAGAAGCCGTTCGTCATCTTGAAGCACATGGTATCATTCCTGAAGCGTTGTTCTGTTTTAATGATCTGGTTGCTTTTGGGGTCATGCAGGAATTAAGGCAGCTGGGGTATGTACCGGGAGAAGATGTGGCAGTGGTCGGATTTGATAACGCGCAGGAGGCATCGGTGTTGTCCTATCCTTCTTTATCCACCGTTTCTTCCCATGCTGAACAGATCGGAAGCTTTTCAGCCAAACTGCTTCACGAAAGAATAAAGGATCCTGCCAGAGCAGAAGAACGGGTAATTTTACAGCCGGATCTGGTAGTCCGGCAGTCTTCTTTGACGAATAAACAGAACAAAACCGATGGTGCCTGAGCCATCGGTTTTAGTCGTTCATTTCCCATGCTACTTTTAAAGAATCTGTAATATACTCTGCCACTTCTTCTTCATTCAGCTGGTCTGTAACCATCTTGGAACTGTGGTCCGAATAGATCATTTTCCGTTTATTAAACAGCTCTTCAATTTCTTCCAGACTCCGTCCCTGGAGTACCGGACGGTTGTCCACAATCATATGGAGGCGTTCTTTCCAGGAATCCCATGTAATATCAAGATAAAAGATAATGCAGTTAGCCATACAGGTTTCGCGACTTCTTCCTGCATAAAAGCGCCTCCGCCGACAGAAATAATCTTTAACTTCTGCTGGGCATAATGCTGAATAAGCTGCTTTTCTTTTTCCCGGAATTCTTTCTCTCCGATGGTTTTGAAAATTTCCGGCACCGGCATTTGATATTCCTGTTCGATGACTTCATCAATATCTATAAAAGACCGGTACAGTTTCTTTGCTACAAGCCTGCCTATGGTCGTTTTGCCAACGCCCATAAATCCGATAAAAACAATACTTTTTTCTCTGAGTGCCCGTTCATTTGTCTGCATAAAAAGCTCTCTTTCCTCTATAAGAATGTCATTTCCAGCTTATCTTCTAAAATGAATTGTACCACATTCCGGACCATACACGCCAAAGCCTTCATCTGAAAAACCGGTGATTATTCCCGGCAGAAAAGTGGAATAGATGAAAGAGCAAATACATAATCGAAAGGGGCTGTCAGTATGATGGATAATACAGAAGCTATTATAGAGCATTCTCTGCAGGCGCTGATGAAAAAAGAGGATTTTCTTCCCGATTTACAGGGTGATGCCAGAGACAAAGCTTTTTCTTCTCTTCTGTCCATTCTTTCCACACCTAATCATATTCATAAGTCTTTTCTAAGGGTGACGCTGCGCGACGATAAAGTAGTTCGGATTCCCGCTTTTCGTGTGCAGCATAATAACACGCTTGGGCTTATAAAGGGGCATTCGTTTTCACGAGAGTGTAAACGAAGAAGAGACGATTACTCTTGCATCGCTGATGTCTCTTAAAAACGCGCTTCATGATGTGCCATTTGGCGGTGCCAAAGGCGGTATTTCCATCAATCCGAGGGATTATAATAAAAAAGAGCTGAATCTAATCTGCAAAAAATACGTGCAGTACTTTGCCGATATTCTCGGCACAGATAAGGATGTCCCTGCACCTGATGTAGGATCAAGCGAAAGAGAAATGGACTGGATGATGGCCGAGTTTAAGAACATTCATCCTGGAGAGTCATACAGAGGAAGCTTCACAGGAAAAAGTGTTCTGAATGGCGGGTCGCTCGGACGAAGAGAAGCCACAGGAAAAGGCGTTTATTTTACCTTTCGCTACATCCTTCATGATTTTCTTAAAGAACATAAAGAAGATTATCCGGACAGTACAAATGCCTTTCTGAAAACGGCGGTACAATACACAGACAAGCCGCTGAAAATTGCCGTACAGGGCTTTGGAAATGTCGGTTCTGTCGCTGCACTGGAGGCGTATCACTGCTCCCGCCTCAATAATAAAGTTGTAGCCGTCAGTGATGATAGAAATGTTACGCTTTATAATGCGGACGGTCTGGCGGTGCCTGTGCTTGCCGCATTTACAAAAGAAAATGAAGGAGATCTTCCCCAAACTGCTGAAGAGATAAAGGCATTGGGTATAGAAGCCGATATCATGGAACGGGATGATATTATTACATTAGACGTGGACGCTCTATTTTTCGCAGCGCTTGGGAATGTTATAGACGAAACCAACATGAAAGATGTAAAGGCGGAGCTGCTCGTTGAAGGAGCTAATACTCCTATTACAGCAGAAGCAGATAAGTACTTAAGCAATAAGGGCACCGTGATTATTCCGGACATTCTGGCTAATGCAGGGGGCGTAATTGTTTCCTACCTGGAATGGCTGCAGGGAAGAGAAACAACCATGTACACCGAAGAACAAGTATTTAAGCAGCTGATTGACAAGATGAAGCACACGATGGATACGATCCTCCCCCAGTTCTTCGGCGATCCTTTTTCGCTCCGCCAAAACTGTTTTATTCACTCTGTCACAAAGCTGTCTACTATTTTATACATCCGTGGAAAAACTGTATTAATAGTGAAGCAGATTCGTTTTCTGCCTTTCTGATTGGGCGTATAATAGATGTACACCAGGAAAAGGGGGCAGGACAATGGATATTTCCTTATATAAAGATGTCATTAAGGACGAACGAGGTAATTATTATAGAGCCATAGCCTACCGAAAGAAAAAATTAGTGCTTGTACACGCATTTATTGACTTGTCATTTGACACGATACTGGAATTCACGCAGAGCTTTCAGGAAAAGTACGGGGAATATGAGCACCAGTTTTTGGGCAAAGAGCCGATGGACAGGCTGCGTCATGATTATATGTTTGCCCTGGAAAACCGTGATGGCATGAGGCTTTACAGTCTGGAAGAAGTAGAAGAATATTACGATATCGAGTTTATAGATGCTATTGAGTTTTTCCGTCATACGCAGGCGGGAAGACCTGCATTGTAATCAAAGAGCAGAAAAATCCCCGATGCCTCAGAAAGGCAACGGGGATTAAAATATACAGCCTGATATTGTTCAGGATTACCTCTTTTTAGCGTAAGCCCCGTTCAATCGGAGAATATTATCAATCTTTTTCGTGTTTGGTCCTACAACGCTGAGCGTTTTATCTTTTATGCTGATAACAGTATAAGGAACAAATTTCTGGCCGGCTTCGCCGAATTCTTTATTCGCAGCCGGATCATTCACGATATCCTTCTCCGTATAGGAGATATTCTGTTCCTGCATCCACGTTTTTATTTTAAGGCAGGATTCACAGTTGGGCTGGGTAAAGACATCAATAGAATAACTCATTGATCTTCCTCCTTCGTTTATTTAGAAGATTCATTGTTGTGGGCATTGGCTTCTTTAATTGCCTTCCATTCCTTTACGATAAGAATGCAGGGGATAACAGAAGCTAATAAAAAAGCAATCATCCAAACCATATCGCCTTCCTGAAAATGATTATAGGCAAAAAAACAGCCCAAATCCAACAAACAGGACTAAATATAGCATTTTTCCAATTTGTACGATAGAAATCTCCATACAGACACCTTTTCTTTCCGGATATTTTCCTTCAGGCATTTTATTTTAATACTTGTAAGTATAGCAAACAACACGCTTCGGAGCGACACTCCTGTTTTTTCCTTCGGCTGATGGACCTCAGGGGGTTTCAAGGAGGCGGAAAAAGGATACATACAATAAAGATAGATTATATATATGCCGATGGTGCCGAACAAAACGGTTTTGGCATAAAGATGGAGGAGAAATGTATGAAAAATGTTTCGAACTGTACATGGAGCCTGGTCGCAGTTTTTGCTGCTGTAGCAGCTGTCGTATTGGCAGCCACCTGCAAGAACAGCCAAAAGGAACTGCCGCAGCGCTCAGAAAAAGAAGAAATCAGTAATTCCCCCAAAATAGACGAAAGAGAGAGCGTGGATGCTCAAATAGATCCTTCAGAAGAAGGTCTTTCCCAGCTGGATTCCGCCCATAAATCAGAATGGCAGGCAAACGGATTTCCACAGACGCATAAAGGTCTGCAGGAGCTCGAAGAAGCTGAAAACAAAAACAAATAAAAGAATGAAGCCGTCCTGGAAAAGGGTGGCTTTTTTTGACGAGAGGGATTTTTATAAAAGAAGTGTTGCTGCTCTTCATTTTGGGAATACAAAGGTCATGAATGATAAAAGGAGAGATAAGGATATGGAAAGAGTATACGTAACCAATGCCTCGACTTCAGAAAGAAATCTGGCCTTTACGAAAGCGGTGCTTGAAAGTGGAGATGCACACGGAACGACAGGCCAGCTTCTGCACGTAGATGGTCTCCTTGACGCAGAAGATTTAGAAGGAAAAGAATTTGAGCTGACGTTTAAGACAGACAAGAATGGACAATTAACAAAAAAAGTAAAGCATGATACATCGTTTCAGCCTAACTATGGCCAGACAACGTTTATTATTGAATCGTAACAAACAGAGAAGCTGTCCCTTTCCGGCAGCTTCTTTTTTTCATGCGATGCCTTAAGATTGTCAATTTTAGTATGCTTCCCTGTGATGTAAATCACACTATTATGCACAAAGACCTATTATACTAAGAGTAGATAAAAAACTACCTTTGAAAGGGGTAATGATCAATGGAAACCTATCAAAAAATTCTAGTAGCTGTGGATGGATCAGAAGAATCTAAAAATGCTTTCAAAAAAGCAATCGCTCTGGCTAAAAAGGAAGATGCAGAGCTGATTATCTGCCACGTTGTCGACACGAGCTCCTATAACAGAATTGAACATTACAGCTCCGCCTTTATTGCAGGTCTCGAAGACTACGCCAAGAACTTGTTGATGACTACGAAAGCAGGCAAATGAAGCGGGAGTCAGAAAAGTAACGCCTGTACTAGAGCATGGGTCTCCTAAAGTGAAAATCCCAAAAGAAACAGCCGGACAATACGAAGCAGACCTTATTATTGCGGGAGCCACCGGTCTGGGAGCCGTAGAACGTTTTATTATAGGAAGTGTGTCCGAACAAATTGCAAGGCGGGCTAAATGTGATGTGCTCATGTTCGAATGACCGAGCAGGAAAGTTAACAAATTTTTTCCAATTAAGCGCATACAAAGAAGTGCTGCACCTGTTATGATTAAGGTAAATAGTAAAGGGAGTGATAACCATGACCTTTGCTTCTTCCATTGAAAGCCGGCGCGTTTAAAGAACAGCCAGGCGGTTCGTGATTTTCTTTATGATGATCCATTTCGCCGGCTGCAAAGCCGGATGCAGCGGCCGGTGATTCATAAGTGCCGCGGGAGCTACCTTTTCTTCGAAGGAGATCGTGCTGATGAATTTTATTTTATTCGAAAAGGAAAGGTCAAGCTCCAGAAAACGACTTCAGATGGCCGGGAGATTATTTATGCCGTTATTAATGAAGGGGACTTGATTGGGGAGTACTACGGAGAGGTCGACGGCTCTTACAGTTATGGAGCGGTAGCACTGGAAAAAGTGGAGGCTTTGGTTATCTCTGCCGGTTCGTTGGAAGATTTGATGAGGGAATCGGGAGAATTTGCCGTTGAGTTTTCAAGGTGGGTCGGCAGAAAGCAGTACTTGTATCAAAAAAGGTGCCGGGATCTGCTGTTGTATGGCAAGAGAGAGGCACTGGCCTCGACGCTTCTCGAACTTGATGCTTCCTTTGGCATCCCCTGTCCGGAAGGGCGAAAGCTGTCGGTCAGGCTCACCAATACAGAAATAGGCGCGTTAATCGGTCTGACCAGAGAAAGCGTGAACCGTTTTTTTAAACAGCTGGAAGCATGAGGATGTTATTGATTTTCAGGAAAATCATATTGTTATCAAGAATATTCGTCACCTGCAGACGTTGATGTACAAATAGAAAAGCAAAATATACCAGCAAAACCGGTGATGTCGTCTGCACCGGTTTTTTGCTATACTAAAGAACATGAAATAAAAAGGAACAAAGGGGTAAACAATGAAGCCGCTACTAATGAGAATCGCGGGACTAATCCTGTTTTTCATGGGATTTTTTCCTATAGCCGGAATTACCGATTACTATTTTCTCATACCGGCCCATCCTGTAGCTTTAGCGGCTACAGTCATGGGAAGCGCTCTGCTTATTCTGTCTTCGGTATTTCGTCCGGCGCGGGAAAAATAGAAAAAAGTGCTCAAGAAAGAAAAGTTGTCAAAAATAGTGGAACTCTATACAATAGTACAGTGTAAGAAAATCGTATGTGTAATAAGCCTTACGAGTTTATATCTTGCAAATATAAAACAATAGGTGATAAAAGATGGAAGAGAACCAGCAGTATCGGGTATTATTGTACTACCATTATGTAACGATTGACGATCCGGAAACGAAAGCGGCCGCCCATTTGAACTACTGTAAGCATATCGGCTTAAAGGGGCGTGTGTTTATAGCGTCCGAAGGGATCAACGGCACCGTTTCCGGTACGGTGGAACAGACCGAAAAATATATCCGCGCCATGCGCCATGATGAACATTTTGCAGAGACTATTTTTAAAATAGATGAAGTGGAAGGACATGTATTCAAAAAAATGCATGTGCGTCCGAAGAAAGAGCTTGTTTCGCTGCGCCTGGAAGATGATATTGATCCGAAAGAGCAGACCGGGGACTATTTAAGCCCGAAAGAATTCTATGAAGCCATGCAGCGTGAAGATACGATTGTTCTTGACGCACGTAACGACTATGAGTATGATATCGGCCATTTTGAAGGGGCTGTACGTCCGGACATCCGCTCTTTTAAAGAGCTGCCGGACTGGATAGAAAAAAATAAAGAACAATTTGAAGGAAAACAGATTCTGACATACTGCACCGGCGGCATCCGCTGTGAAAAATTTTCCGGCTGGCTTAAAGAAGAAGGCTTCGAAAATGTTTCTCAGCTTCATGGGGGCATCGTCACCTACGGAAAAGATGAAGAAGTAAAAGGGGCCGGGTGGAACGGAAATTGCTATGTTTTCGATGAACGCCTGAGTGTTCCTATTAATCAGCTCGAGCATGTCGTTGTAGGCCGTGACCATTTTGACGGGCAGCCGTGCGAGCGCTACGTTAACTGCGGCAACCCTGAATGCAATAAGCAGATCCTCTGCTCGGAAGAAAATGAAGATAAATATATGAGAGGCTGCACGCATGAATGCCGTGTCACGCCGAGAAACCGCTATATTATTAAACATGAACTGTCTAAAGCAGAAGTGGATGATCGACTTGAACTCATTCACCGGGAGAACGTCCAGCACGTTTAGGACGATAATAGCATGATGCCGCGTCCGCCCGGCCTCATGCTTTCTTTCTATCATTGATAACTACATAGGAGTGGAATGGATGAATCAAGAATCGAAAAAGCAGTCAAAGCTAAACCAGATGGATGAGGTAATAAATCATTCAGAAAGCGGGTACTTAAAGACAGTTCACGAAACGGTAAAGCAGATATTTGACCTGGATCTGAAAGAAATTTCAGACCGCGGGGAAGGCTTACAGCAGGAACGTTACAGCGATCCGGTGATGGAAGCGGCGGCGGAGAACCGTCAGCCGATTACCGACGCTGAGATTATGAATCTTCCCAAATGGGAAGTGCTGCAGGACTGCCTGGAGCAGGAAGCGCATCGGGATGGAGAAAGAGCACGGATGTGGATCGATTCTGTATTTGGCATCAACCTCAAAGGTGTGGCATCATTGGAAGAAGCAAGAATCTCTGTTTATTCCAAAGGAATCTGGGTGTCCCGCCAGCCCGAGGATCTTATTGTCATTGATACAGGCAAAGGAGATATAGATGTACATGTTTATCCTTCTGCCGCTTACATAAAATCGGAAGGAACGCCGGAGCTTCCTGTTTCTCTTCAGCAGGCACTGCTTTCCCTGGGGTATATTCGTTTAGAAGAGAATAATGCGTTTTATTATAAAAATGAAAAAAATGAAAGTGTGCCGCCTTCCTTTAAGGGCCGGACAATGGCTGTCATTTCAGAAGCGACTGCTTTATTGACATAATAAAAGCCTCTGCAGGCGGCAGAGGCAGATATTTTATGCTTTTTCTACAATATAGGCTTTTTTCTCAATATACTCTTTGCCGCCGATTTCCTTTGAATGATCGAAGTAGCCTTGTACTTCATGAATGACCTTATACTGGCGGTTAGGATCGCTGAATAAATAATTCTCATTTGTAGCGATTAATGTGACGTGCGTATTTTCCACGAAGCTGTCCAGCTCTTTCGCTGTATAGTTGGCTCCGATTTTTAGTGATTGTCCTGCCTGGCTTCCCATAAAAAATCCTCCTCATAATATCTTATATTGTTACGCATTACCCGTTCTTCAGAAAAGTATGCAGATTTCCCGGAATTTCTAAAGGAGGAATACTATGAAAATAAAAAAATGACCGAAGCAGATATACAAATGTACAGAAGACAGCAGAAGCCTCCTGGCGTGAGGCATATGAAGGTCTGGTCGGAAAA
>NZ_JALBWT010000036.1:0-55158 GCF_023845525.1 Sinobaca sp. H24 | reverse complement strand
CTCTATATTTGTACCATTAAAGATGAAGAAGGCCGAATTAAAAAAACGAACTGCTCTCAGGTTCCAGCCTGCATTCTCGTTATTTTTCCACATGGTATTTCCTTCTGAAATACGTAACACCTATCGCGATTGCTGCAGCGATGCTTAATGTACTTGGAGTTCTATAATAGAAAGAAGCGGACCTGCTTTATCAGCGGGCCCGCTTTTTTTATTTAGCGGCCAGTCGTTTGGAGAGAAAGCGTTCCATTCGGCTCACTGCTGTTTTAAGAGAATCCATGGAAGTGGCATATGAACAACGGATATAGCCTTCTCCACCCTCTCCGAACACGCTGCCGGGGGACAACGGCTACTTGTTCTTCTTTTAAAAGGAGCTCTGCAAATGTTTCTGAATCAAGCCCTGTATTCTGAATAGAAGGAAACAGGTAAAAAGCGCCTCCCGGCACATGACAGTCCAGGCCGATCTCTTTAAATGCTTCGATCATATAATTGCGGCGCTGACGGTAGCTGATAACCATCCGCTTTACGTCATCTTTTCCATCACGGAGCGCTCAAGCGCACCAAACTGCGCTAACGTCGAAGCACACATCATCGTGTACTGATGGATCTTCAGCATCGCTGCTGAAATATCCTCTGGTGCACATACGTATCCTACTCTCCACCCCGTCATAGCAAACGCTTTGGAAAATCCGGAAATCAGGATGGTCCTGTCTTTCATTCCTTCAATTTTCGGGAAGCTGCAGTGCTTTGTGTCGTAGCTGAGCTCTGCGTAGATCTTCGGAAATAACCATTAAGTCATGCTCTTTAATAACAGTGGAAAGCTCCAGCAGTTCCTTTTCTTCTAAAATGGTTCCCGTCGGGTTGTTTGGAAAACAAACAATTACGGCCTTTGTTTTCGGCGTAATTGCTTCTTTCAGTTCGGAAGGAGTCAGTTTTAAATCCATTTTCTTTTTTCGTCTGTACAGAAACAGGCACACCCCCCGCAAGGGAAACAATCGGAGCATAAGAAACAAAGCTAGGTTCTACGATTATTACTTCTTCTCCGGGATTTACAATCGCTCTTACAGCGATATCGATCGCTTCGCTTGCTCCTACGGTGACCACAATTTCCGACTCCGGGTCATACGGGGTTTCAAAGCGTTCCTGAAGATACCGGGAAATCTCTTTTCTAAGATCAAGCATTCCGGCGTTAGCTGTATAGGCAGTATAGCCGCGTTCCATAGAAAGAATGCTTGCCTCTCTTACATTCCATGGCGTGACAAAATCAGGTTCGCCCACCCCTAACGATATAACATCTTCCATAGTAGAGGCCATGTCAAAGAAGCGCCGGATGCCCGAAGGCTTGATGTGCTGGACGTTCTGGGACAGCCGCTGCTTCCGGCCAGTAGTCGATTCCATTATGGAGACACCACGATTCTTTTATCATCTTCTCGCTTGTCTCCAAACACGACCCCGTCATGCTTGTATGTTTTAAGCTGAAAGTGAGTGGTGGTGGAAATAACCGAATCAAGCGCAGACAATTTTTCTGATACAAACCTGGCAATCTCTGTCATTCTGCCTGCCTCTATAGTCACCGATAGATCATAAGCGCCTGACATTAAGTACAGTGCTTTCACTTCCGGGAAGCGATGAATACGCTCTGCCACTTCATCAAAGCCTACGCCTCTCTGCGGTGTTACTTTTACATCGATCATCGCCGTTACCCCTTCGTAGCGGCGGACTTTACTCCAGTCAATAACCGTCGAGTAGTTCAGAATGATATTCTCATTTTCCAGCTTTGAATCACCTGTTCTACTTCATCTATTGTCAGTGCTGTCATCTTCGCAATTGTTTCTATATCCAATCTTGCATTTCCTTCAAGTAAATGAAGAATTTCCAACTCTTTATGATCCATGTTCCACACTCCTCCCTGGACTGCTGTAGCTTTATATAGTCTTATATTTATCGTCTATCATATCATATTTGCCGGATATCCATCAGTGAAAAAAGATTAAACTTTCACCTATTTGGGGAATATAAGGATATCTCTAAAAAAAGAAAGGTGCTGAGCTAATGGGTAACGACACACCACACATTCACAAGAAATCCAACACAGCTTGTTAATTATAGATATGATAAATGATCTTGAATTTCCCGGGGAGAAGACCTGCTTCCTTATGCATCAAAGGCAGCCGACCGTATTAACGACCTGAAGAAAAGAGCGAATGATCTGGACATTCCTGTTATCTACGTAAATGACAACTATGGGAGATGGCAGAGCGATTTTAGGGAAATTTATGAATCGTGTGCTGATGAGAGCAAACGGGGAAGCGACGTAACGAAAAAAATGAAGCCGCTGGATGAGGATTATTTTGTATTGAAACCTCAATTTTCCGCCTTCTACGCTACTCCGCTTGAACTCCTTTTAAATCATCTCGAAACAAAAACACTTATTATGACCGGTGTATCTGGAGATAAATGCATTCACTTTTCAGCTAATGATGCTTATATGCGCTCCTACAATTTATACATTCCGTCTGACTGCATGGCATCAGATGAAGAAGAAAACAATAAGCTGACGCTTGAATTAATGGAAAATGTAAACGGAGCTGATACGACTCCATCCCATGAACTTTCTCTCGAAGAAATAAGTCGTAGTTAAAACGATAAGCTATCAAAAAAAGAGACTTTTTCGCCATTGCTGCGAAAAAAGTCTTTTTTATTAAAATACTTGTTCGAGTTCTTTTTTATCCTGGTCCAGCCAGAATCTCATCCATTTCTTAGCGCCTTCCAGATCATGAAGCTTTGCCTGGCCGCACTGAAGTTCTGTCGCTGCCGGTACTTCTTCGATAGGAAGAGCCGCGTGCATCGTCTTTTCCAGAATATCAATTAACTCAGAAACTTTAGGCTCACCATTCATAATAAGGTAAAAGCCGGTTTGACACCCCATTGGAGAGAGGTCAATCACTTCAAAGTGATCATAGTCTTCTGCAAAATCGCGGATATTCAACGCAAGCAGGTGTTCCAGCGTATGGATAACCGGCGGCTGCAGGTTGTCCTTGTTCGGCTGGCAGAAACGTATATCGAATTTATTTACGACACCATCTGTTCCTACCTTTTGAAATCCTGCCTGGCGGACGTACGGTGCTTTTACTTTAGTATGATCTAATTCAAACTTTCTACTCTTGCCACAATAACACTCCTCTTCTATCTGTTCTTACCCATCATCATACAATGAATAAAGTTAGATGACAAACATACCGGCATTCAAAAGCCGAAGCGGAAAACCGCCTCGGCTGTCTGTCTGTTACTCTGTTGTTTCTCCGCCGTCCATCTCTTCAATTTCTCCTTCAAGCTTTTCTAAAATAGCTCCTGCATCATCCCCGCTGTTTTCTGCAAAAAATTCACGCTGCGGTACAGCAAGCTCGCGGAAAGCATCGCGCTGTTCTTCTGTTAATTCTGTTATTTCCGTCGGCGTATCTGTGTTTTCTTCAATGTCTGTTAATAATTCTTCGTTCAGGCGTTCCTGAAGCGCATAGCTTTCATCGCGCATTTCATCAACCGTTTCATCAATCATACCTTGAATATCTTCAGGCAGTTCGTTGTAAAAATCAGGGTTTACTGTCGTCATTGCTACGTACGTATTATGGTTGGAAATCGTCATGTAGTCCTGTACTTCGTGATAAGAGGAATCCTGGATAAAGAAGATAGGATTCTCCTGTCCATCTACCGTTCCCTGCTGCATAGCGCCATAAAAGATCTCCTGCACTCATAACCGTTGGGTCGGCACCGTAAGCTTCATACGAACGCTGGTTTAATGGTGAATCCTGTGTTCTCATACGGAATCCTTCAAAATCTTCAGGCTCTGTTAATTCTCTATTTCCGGTCCACTGGGTCGCTCCCTCTGTCCAGAAGCTTAGTGGAAGAATACCATTTTCTTCATACAATGCAGCCAGATCTTCATTTAATGCTTCACTCTCATTTAACAGATCATGGGTTACTTCCTGATCATCCGGAAGCAGAAATTGAAGCGAGAAGATCTGTCCTTCCTCTACCATGGTTCCTGTAAAACCTGGTGAAACAATCGCAAATTCCACGGCTCCGTTCTGAAGCTGTTCGACCTGATCGACTTCACTTCCCAGTCCGCCAAATTCAAATACATCCATATTAATGCGACCGTCAGATTTTTCGTTCAAACGTTCCGCAAACTCCATGGCATATTCGACTGGACCTGTCCTTCATTTTCTTCTGTTACAAAACGCCAATCATATGTTTCTTCGCCATCGCCGCCGGCTTCTTCTTCACCGCCGCCTCCACATGCTGATAATACGAGTGCTGATACCATTGCTGAACCTGCCAGCCATCCATACTTACTTTTTCTCATTATGTGTTGTCCCCCTTAAGTATAGTAAATATCTATATTCACTCCCGCTTACAGCAGGAAAAGTGAAAGTGGTTCAAAAATAATGACAATAATTCCAATAAGCATCATCATGACGATAAACGGGGGTGTTCCCCGAATCGTATCCATGTAAGACCGGTTGAACACGGCGCTTGCCGTAAATATATCAACACCAAATGGCGGAGTTGCTGAGCCAAGTGCTGCCTGGAACGTTATAACAATGCCGAGATGGATAGGATCGACACCTGCCTGCATAGCAGCCGGGTAAAAAATCGGCGTCAATATAAGAATAACGACGATTGGATCTACAAACATACATCCGATAAAAAAGAAGATGGATACAATTAACAGGACATATATAGGTCCTGGATTTCCTGAAAGAAATGTTTCGGTAATCAGCTGCGGGATTCTTGCAAACTGGATCGCCCAGGCAAATGCCTGACCCCCGGCTACCAGAATAAAGACGGCCGATGTAACCAGACCGGTAGATAACGCTACTTTTGGTATTTCCATTATTTTGATGGAGCGATAGATCACTACTTCAAGCAAAAGGGCATATAGCACAGAGACAGCGGCAGCCTCCGTCGGCGTGAAAAAGCCTGTGTATATTCCGCCAATAATAATAACTGGAAAAGCAAGGGTAAAATTGCTCTGTATGTAACAACGCCGCGTTCCTTCCAGCCTATTTTGTCTGCTAACGGAATATTGTTAATTTTCGCATGAATATAACCGTAAAGCGCAAAACAGAATAAAACCAGAATGCCGGGACCAATACCTGCAATAAATAAGTCGCCTACCGAAGTACCGGAAATTAAAGCATAGATGATCATTGCAATACTCGGCGGAATGATCAGGGCCACATCGCTTGCATTAATAATAAAAGCGATCGCCGTTGAATCTTTATATCCTATTTTTAACAGCCTTTCCCTCATAGGCTTTCCGATAGCAACAACGGTAGCCTGAGTGGAGCCCGAAATGGAACCGAATACGGCACAGGCGGCAGCTGTTGTAATGGCATATCCCCCGCGCAGATGACCAACAAATGCACCGATAAAATCTAAAAGCCGGTTTGATGTCCGACCCTTTGACATGATGTCAGCTGCAAAAATAAACAGCGGTACGGCAAGCAGTGCGTAGTTTGAAATACCTTCAAGCATCTGCTGGATCATAAAAAATGGTTCTACGTTTGGAAAGAAGAATATGACTACTACCAGCGGAGCAAGGATAAGTGGAATCATCATTGGAAAGCCCAGCATTAGAAACACAAGCATTATTCCAACAAGTGTTAGGATCATTGTCGTTACCTCGCTATCTGCATGAATTATAGGTTCGTGGGATTTTCCATTTCACTGTCTGAATCATAGTCTTTTCGTTCAGCTGCCAGGTAAACATCTTTATTTCTGACATTTACCCAGAAATTTCTAAGAAATTGAATTCCGCCAAGAGTAAATCCAAGCGGGGCCCATATAAGCATCCAGTAGTAAGGAAAGCGCAGGGCTGAGGTCGTCCTGCTGAGTTGTAGACAGACATTACATATTCATATGAATAAAAAGCTAAAACAAATAAAATAATGGCAGTAACAAATGGAATAATCAGAGCAAGTGCTTTTCTCGGCTTGTAGGGAACATTATCAAAACACCGCTGACATGCTGATATGGCGGCCCTGCCTGGCAACATAACTTATCCCCATAAAGGTGGCCATATAAAGAGCAAGCTGACTGATTTCTTCAGTAAAGGCCCAGCTTCCCATGTTCAGGTTACGGCTGACTGTATTTCCCGCCACCATAACGGTAATAGTAATAATGGATAATGCCAGGATAAGCTCTTCCACTCTTTTCAGACCGATATCCAGCCACTTAAGTATTTTCATTTGTTATCAACATCCATTCTCTAGAGGTGTATTGATTAATAGTTCCCTGATACTTTAGGCATACTTATAATAGTATAAGAACCACTCCTTCTGTTCAAATACAATCAAAGGGTTTGAAAGCCCGTAAAGAAGGATAAACAGCTGTATGGTGTTAATATCATTGGCATTTCTTTCCTTATCTTCTTTTCACCCGCTTACTTTGTAAACAGTTTATGAAATTAAGGCATTTATTCTGTGATAGCGTGCCTGTCTGTGATAGGGTGAAAAGGTAGGCACGCGCAGGGATATAAATATTTTGCGCAAATAATATTTATATTTATTTGTAGACGAATTAATCATGCTGTGATTGTTTCTATCCTATAATAAGTTAGTTAAATGATCACACGGCTTGTCATATTATGTACTAAAGTTTCCTAATCCCTTTGTGTTTTTCGCATTTATAAAGGTTTTTGTAATATACCAATTTTCCGAAAAATATAAAAGTGTTAGTTCTTTAAACCTAATGTAAGACATCTTTTACAATTTCTATTATATATTAGAAAAGTATAAGCAGCCTGAATCATTCCAAGCTTCTCTGCGTGCTGCCGTTGAAAACAGATGGTACCGCTCAACGACAGAAACTGAATGGAAAGGAAGATCATATTATATGGAAATTATAAACAACTTTCCATTGTGGGTAGCTTTGTTTTCTATCCTTTTTGCCCAGGGTATTAAAATCCCCCTGGCGTTTATTGCATCAAAAAAATGGGATATGACATTGATTACGAGTACAGGAGGAATGCCAAGTTCACACTCTGCGGCAGTTACTTCCGTTTGTACGGCTATCGGCCTTGAGCAGGGATTTGACTCTTCTATGTTTGCTGTATGCACCATTTTTGGTGTAATCGTGATGTTTGATGCCACCGGCGTTCGTCGTCATGCCGGCTATCATGCGACGATGATTAATCAACTGGTTGTAGATTTTAACAAATTTGTAACGGAAGCACGTACGTGGCAGAAAAAAGAAGAAACAGAAAAACGTGAAGAATTAAAAGAACTGCTCGGCCATCAGCCGGTAGAAGTATTTTTCGGTGCGCTTCTCGGTGTTCTTATTGCTTACTTTGCAAACATGTACTTTATCGGATCCTAAGAAAGGCAGGTGCACATGATGACCAGAATCGTTTCCTTATGTCCCAGCAGCACGGAGATCGCGGCCTATCTCGGCCTGACCCCGTACCTTGTCGGCGTTGATTCCTACTCTGACTGGCCTGAAGAAGTAAAAGAGCTTCCCGACCTTGGACCAGATCTCTCCATTGATATGGATGAGGTTATAAAACTTAAGCCGGATGTGGTACTTGCTTCCCATAGTGTACCTGGTATGGAAAAGAATACAGAGGAGATGGATAAGAGAGGCATTTCTTATGTATTAACCTCTCCCAATACGCTGGAGGATGTTCTCGAAGACTTGATAATTATTGGAGAAGCTACGGGAACCGCTCAAAAAGCAGAAGAGCTCATCAATGCCTGCCGCCGGATAATGGATACCTACCGAGAGCTGGCTTTAGGATGCGACCCGTCCAGACTTTACTGGGAATGGTGGCCCAAGCCTCCATTTACTCCGGGCGGAGGTAATTGGCTCACTGAAATAAGCGCATTGGCAGGGGCTGAAAATATTTTTGCTGATAAAGAAGAAGCCAGTGTTAAAACGACTTGGGAAGAAATTCAGCAACGGGATCCAGAGCGTATCTGCCTTGCCTGGGTAGGGGTTCCCTTCGATAAGGTAAAACCGGAATTGTTGAAAAAGAGAGAAGGATGGCAGTCTATGAAAGCTATGACAGCCGGCAGTATTCATGTTCTGCCCGAGCCCCTTTACTGCCGCCCCTCTCCACGTCTTTTTACCGGGCTGGCTGAACTGGCCTATCTTCTCCACCCTGACGTTTTCCCAGAACCACTGACTTCGGATGTATTACTTTACCCATAATATAATCGCTTCATACAAAAAGCCGCTCCCCGAAGGAGCGGCTTTTTATGTGGATTCAAAACATCTGATATCCTCTGACTCTCAGCATACGAATCGCTATCCCGGCAACAATGGCACCGATAAAGCCGCTCGCTAAAATAAGATAATCTACAAATTGAAGAGAGAGCAGCTGTCCGCCCAGCTGAGAAAAAGAAGCTGCCGGCGCGGAGAAGTAGCTCCAAAACCCCAAGCTATCTACTATCCATACTACAATGAGCGGATAGACTACAGCCATCACCCACGTAGACCGTAAAATCATGTTCAGCAGAAAACCAATGCCAAAAAACAGCAGTAAAAACAGCATCATTGAAATAATCAGCTGCGGGAGGCTTCCAATCCCTGTCATTTCCCATACCCCCTGTATTGATCACGCTTACACAGGCGGAGAAAAACCGGAAATACCGCTTCATCAGTATTTCCAGCTGTTCTGTCCTGAATATTTTTAAAATGGATTTTTTCCTTTTTTGAGTACAAGAGCTGGTCCACCCAGAATCCATAAATAACGATTATCAATCATTTTTTTCATAAAGTTGGCGGAACTGCCAAACACTTTACGTTTTCCGATTACACCAATTGCTTCTTTACCGCCAAGGGAGGCTACTGTACCTTTTATTTCCGGCTTGAATTCCTCAAGCGGTTTATGATTAATTAATGCATTCAGGTTGTTAGCGACTGTAACTGCCTGCTGCATAGCAATCTGTGCAGTCGGTGGATAAGGACGCTCCGTTTCTTCATTAATCATAAGCGAACAGTCTCCGATAATAAATACGTTCTCATGCCCTGGTGCACGCAGATCTTTATCCACCTTTACACGGCCGCGCATATTTTCAAATCCGGATTTTTCGATAACCGGATTTCCACGGACACCTGTAGCCCATACGACTGTAGATGCCTTAACATCTTCACCGTTTTTGAGAACAAGTCCGTCAGCTGTTACTGCAGAAATAGGCGTATTGATTTTAAATTCCACGCCCCGGTTTTCAAGAAGGTTCATTGCATATTCTACGAGCTCCGGATCAAAACCGGGAAGTGCTGTCGGTGCAGCCTCTACAACGTACATTTTAATTTTGTTCATCGGGATATCATATTTTTTACTAAGTTCCGGGATGCGTTCGCTTAATTCACCAATAAATTCCATACCGGTAAATCCGGCTCCGGCTACAGCAAACGCTAAATCTGCTTCTTTAGGCGCCGTATCATTATTGTATTTGGAAAACATGAACTCGATATGATCTTTGATCTGGCGGGCCCCATTGAGTGTCCACTTGCTGTATGCGTGTTCAAAAACGCCCTCTACGCCAAACGTTTCCGGCACAGCACCCAGACCTGTAACAATATAGTCGTAGTCGGCGCTTCCTGTGTTTTTAAGTACTACTTTGTTTTCTGATGGCTTAATTTCTACTACTTCATCCTGGATAAATTTAATTTTTGTCATATCTAGAACGTCTTTGATATTCATCCGTGTACGATCTGGATGAAGCGTTCCTGCTGCCGGCTCATGGAGCCATGTAGTCTGATAATGATAGTCATGTTTGCTTATCAATGTGACGTTAGCCTGATTGCGGTCAATCTTCTTAAAGATTTTTGCTGCCGTAACCATTCCAGCGTATCCTGCACCTAAAATAAGAATATTTGGCTTTTCTGCCATGGTGTGTCACTCCCTAGAGAATATAATTTATTTTTATAAGTTCGTTTGTGATTTATTTCACGTTCAGATACGCAGAAGTAATCGTGTTGTTCATAAAATTAGACTTTATCAAAAGGAAAGCATGAAAAAGTCGCAAAATATTCACAAATCTCAATACTAATGATATTGGTTTTAACCGCATATTTCAACCTTTTTTTCCGGCTTTTCTCTTTTTATTACAGCGCTTTCCATACGTTCATTCTAAATAATATGCAGGACTTTTAAAAAAGAGCTTGATATGCGTATAATAGAAGTAGTTTTCTCAGCATAATATGGAGGTAGATAAAGTGGCACTTGAGCAGGATGTATATGATATAACTATTATCGGCGGAGGGCCGACCGGTCTTTTCACAGCATTCTACGGGGGAATGCGTCAGTCAAAAGTAAAAATTATTGAAAGCATGCCCCAGCTTGGAGGACAGCTTTCGGCTCTTTACCCCGAGAAATATATATATGATGTAGCAGGATTCCCAAAAATCCGTGCACAGTGAACTCGTTGACAACTTAATTGAGCAGATGACGCCATTTGGTCCAAAGGTTGTATTAGAACAATCAGTCGAAAATGTCATTAAAGTAAATGACGATATCATCGAGCTGCATACGGATAAAGAAATCCATTATACAAAAACGATTATTATTACTGCCGGCGTTGGTGCATTTCAGCCCCGCAGGCTGCAGGTGGACGGAGCCGACCCTTATGAAAAAGGAAACCTGCATTACTTTATTAACGACCTGCAGACGTTCGCAGATGAAAAAGTAATGATCCTAGGCGGCGGCGATTCCGCGGTGGATTGGGCTAACATGCTTGATCCCATCTCAGAAGTAAAGCTTGTTCACCGTGCGAAATTTCGTGCACATGAACACAGCGTTGAGCAGCTTGAACAATCTGATGTAGAAGTGATGACGCCATACCAGGTAACTGCTATTCACGGAGACGGAAAGAAAATCCAGCAGGTAGAACTTCAGGAAGTAAAAGGAGAAGAAAAACTACTTGTTGATGTAGACTCTCTTATCGTTAACTATGGTTTTGTTTCCTCTCTTGGTCCTATTAAAGAATGGGGACTTGATATTGAAAAAAACACCATCCGGGTAAACAGCCGGATGGAAACGAACATCCCCGGTATATATGCTGCGGGGGACGTTGCTACGTATGACGGTAAAGTGAAACTTATCGCTACCGGCTTCGGAGAAGCACCGACCGCTGTGAACAATGCGAAAGCATATCTTGATCCCGACGCCAAGCTTCAGCCGGGACACAGCTCCCATATGTTTTAAATAACAGCATAAATCAAGCCCTCCGGTTTTATTATCCGGAGGGCTTTCTTATATTTATATCAACTGATCTGCAAAAACCTCCAGCCGCTCTATCCATTCACTTTTCGCAGCTTCATCCCTGCTGTATGGACTGTTTGCTTCTACCTTGATATTAATTTCCAGGCTGTTCTCTTCTCCTGCTGCAAGACCTCTGAATAATTTCTGACCCCAGTCATAATATTCATTTTTCATTTCCGGGCCTTTGTAATACATCTCTTTATATAAATGATCCGGCAGTACTTTTCTACTGAAGGTATAGGTGCCTACCAGCGGCAGGGCCTTTTTTTCGCAAGCAATGGTATACTTGTTTAATGCTCGGGTGCTTGATTCAAATTCCAGGACTTCCAGAACATCCTCTCTGCTCTCCCAGCGTTCCACGAGAATACTTCCACTTTTAAGACGCGGTTTAATAAACTGGCTGCACCCATTAATATAATAATTTAACTTTTGTTTTTCTTCCTCTTCTTTTGCGTGGCATTCCGCAAGTTCCATTTTTAAATTCTCTATAATCTGATTGATTTCCATAGACTGTTCACTCCCTCTGTATGCTTAAACAGTAGGCTATAAGGTAATAAAAGTCAATAAATTCTGACATCTTCAACAAAAGAAAAACTTCCTCCGTTGTTAACGAAGAAAGTTCTCATTCATTTATTAACAATCTTCCGGCGTACCGGCTTTCGTAGCTGTGCGGAATGATGATCCGCACCCGCAGGAAGCGATCGCATTCGGATTGTCGATAGTAAAGCCGCCGCCCATCATGTTTTGTTTGTAGTCGATAACGACTCCATCCAATATTGGGGCGCTTTCTTTATCTACAAGAACATCCAGTCCGCTGATTTGAAGCACATCGTCTTCTTCTTCTTTAACGGAATCAAATCCCATTCCATATGAAAGGCCGCTGCATCCGCCGCCTTTAACACCTACGCGAAGCATAAGGCTGGTATCTTCTTCTTCCTGCATCATCTCTTTCACACGAGCTGCAGCTGGTTCTGTAATATTAAGCATATGAAGTCCTCCTTTAAGGAATAGTTGCTATCCTTTAAGAAAATTATATATGCTATCGCCTTTAAATTCAAATGATCTGAAAGGAGGCCGATTTTTGAGCAGCAGCAGCGGGTGGATCTAATTCCATAAGCATGTTATGATGCCTGTCGAGCTTTTCGCTGTAATATAATACAAGTGGATGACTAAATCCATACGTGGAAGCGGCATTCATCATTTTTACACGAAGCTCTTCAATTCTTTTTTCATTCTGCTCTGCTGTTATCTTCATGACGACTCTCCTTTTTTTTATTTGGAAAATAGCATATCCATTTATTTCTTCAATTATATGTCAATTACCAATTTAAAACAATTAATAGATGATTACTATTTGATTAAATTTATATTCAAATCAGTTCTCTTTAATTTACTAATTCCAAGATGTATAATGGAAATTGCAGCTACATGATGTATTATTTTTAAGCAGGATAACTTGTTAGGTTTTATATAGGATAAGAGTCAAGTAGAGACAACAGGGATTTAGAAAGGGATGATGGATGTGCCTGTAACATTAAACACAGACGTACGTATGAAAGAAATTATTGAAAAAGTTAATAACGGGCAGCGCCTGTCTATTGATGACGGGCTCCACCTATACAACACAACGGACCTGCTCACCGTAGCCCAGCTGGCAAATCAGGTGAATGAGCAGAGAAATGGAAATAATGTATATTTTATAGAAAATATGTACATTAACCCAACAAATGTATGTGAAGCTAGCTGCAGCTTCTGCGGCTTTAAACGAAAGCCCGGTGAAGAAGGCGCCTATACGATGCATGAGGAAGAGCTCCTGGAATACGTAGAAAAGCGCTGGAATGATAATATCCGCGAATTTCACATTGTCGGCGGTCATAATGTAGAAGTTGGATTTGAGTATTATGTAAATACCGTCCGCACGCTTAAGAAGCACTATCCTTCCGCCTCCATTAAAGCATATACCGGAGCTGAAATTGAATTCTTCTCCAGAATTTCCGGGCTGTCTATGAGAGAAGTACTTCAGCAACTTATGGATGCCGGGCTTGACACTCTTCCAGGCGGCGGTGCTGAAATACTCACAGAGCGTTACAGAGCCAAAATGAGTCCGGACAAAGCCTCTACGGATGAATGGCTTGAAGCGCATGAAATTGCCCATGATCTTGGAATGAAGACGCACGCTACCATGCTTTATGGTTCGATTGATACGTTTGAAGAGCGCTTAATTCATATGGACAGACTTCGCCAGCTTCAGGATAAAACAAACGGATTTATGGTATTTATCCCGCTTGCGATGCAGCCTAAAAAAGTTGGAGCCGGTTTAAACCGCAGAACGTCTGCTTATGATGATATGCGTACTATTGCTATTTCCCGTCTGATGCTTGATAACTTCGATCATATTAAAGCATACTGGATTAACATTGGTCCTCAGCTTACTCAGCTCGCTCTTACCTTTGGATCTGATGATATACACGGTACGCTTATCGAAGAAAGAATTTCCCATTCTGTTGGTGCCCTTACTTCTCAGGGATTGACGAGAAAAGAGCTTGTTCATCTGATTAAAGGAGCTAACAAGCAGCCAATTGAAAGAGATACGTTTTATAACGAAATTAAGAGATATTAAATGCTATTAATACTAAAAAAATAGACCCTACCGGGGTCTATTTTTTAATATGCCTTCACAGATTGTTTCTGCTGCACCATTCATTGTAATATGACCGTCCTGGTGCCAGGTAATAAACAAATCTCCACCCGGCAGGTGTACGGTAATTTCTTTATTTTTCTGTATTTTTCCGTTCAGAACGGCAGCTGCCACGGCCGCACAGGCACCGGTTCCGCAGGCCTGCGTCTCGCCGGATCCCCGCTCCCATACCCGAAAGTCCATTTCGGTTTCAGATAGAACGTGTACAAATTCAATGTTTGCCCGTTCCGGGAAAAATTCGTGCTTTTCCAATACAGGTCCGAGCGTATGAACAGGCGCTTCCTTCGTATCATCTACAAACAGAACCGCATGCGGATTTCCCATCGACAGCGCCGTTACTTCAAAGCTTGTACCGCCTGCCTCAAGCAGCTCCCCGACCGCTTCCTTCTCCGGATCACCGGATAGCATAGGAATCTGTTTCTTCTGAAGTCTTGGCCGACCCATATCAATCGTTACCATATCAACGATCGATTTAGAATGATCTGGATGGACAGTAGCTTTTACCGTACCGCCCTTTGTCTCAATCGTAAACCGTTCATTGTCGACATATTTCTTTTCAAATACGTACTTCGCTGTGCATCGGAGCCCGTTGCCGCAGGTCATAGCCTCTGATCCGTCAGCATTAAAAATTCTCATTCTGGCATCTTCGGTGCGGGACGGCTCAATCAGAATTAACCCATCCGCCCCGATGCCCCTGTGTTTATCTGATACATAAACTGCCAGTTCACTCAGGCTTCTTTCTTCCAATTCTTCTTCAAATAAATCAATATAAATATAGCTGTTGCCCAGCCCGTGCATTTTCGTGAACTTCATCGTCCTTCTCCCCTCAGTTTATCCTCTGTCCAGAAATAATCTTCGTCTGCTTGTATAATGACCATCCTCGTGGAACAGCACGGCATAATAAGCGGTGTTTTTATTTCCTCGAGTGCTCTTTGCAGATTTCCTTTTGTTAAATGAGTTAGTACATTTTCCTGACCACAGTAAGGGCATTCCTGTACGTAAATATCGTCTCCCATCTTTTCATATGGCCATGTATTTTCGAATGTTAGAAATACCATACCTGGTCTCCTTCCAGTTAAAACATCGGGTTTTCTTCTAAATACTGATATATATTGTCAACGAGTTCCTCGGTTGTTTCACCTTCGACGACTTCCCCGTTAACCAGCGCATAGTTTGTATCTGCGCATAAACCACAGTTGCCGAGACAGCCATATTCAATAATATCGAAGTTCGGATCTTTTTCCAATTTTTCCATAGCAGCCTGGGACCCGCTGGCCAGATTACTCAGGCAAAACTCTACTATTGGTCTCATTTGCTCTACCACCCTTTTTTCAGCTCTGCAATTATCCTACCGTTCTATGCTTCCAATCGTCAATGTATCTACTCTATTTATTTATAGCGGGCGAATTTTCTGACTATTTTCCAGTTGTTGTAATGTTGGTTTAAAATCTTTATAATAAAATTGACCAGGGTCACTTTTGACAGAAAGTATCCTTTGAAGTAACGGAGAGGTCAAGTTATGAATAGAATGCAGAAAAAAGAACAAACGAAGCAGAAAATTCTTTCGGAAGCGCTTTATCTTTTTCGGGAAAAAGGATTCGACGCTACCACTGTGCAGGAAATAACAGAAGCCGCCAATGTGGCGAAGGGGACTTTTTTTAATTACTTCCCTACGAAAGAATCCATTATGCAGTCCCTCGCAGAAGACAGGCTGCATCAGGTAGAATCGTATATTGATCGATATGCCCTGCACCGTCTGGCTTTATTTTCAAGAATCCGTGCTTATATCAGCTACTTTCTTGGAGAATACCAGCTGAATCCACAGCTGACAAGAAAAGTCTGGCAGCACGTCGTAGAGCACGAAATTCTGCTCCGCAGACACTGGGAGCATCTGCTCTATGAAAGCGAACACCGCGGAGAAATAAAAACAAATCTGGATATTCCGGCATGGAGCCATATTATAAACAGCCATTTTCATTACCTGCTGGCCACAAGCACTGCTCGAAACCGGGAGGAATTTATCGAAGAAATGATGGCTATGATGTATACAAGCCTCCATAGCATTACCACAAAAAGGGGACATGAAACAATGAAAAGAGTTGTTATACTTGGCGGAGGATACGGCGGTCTGCGCCTGCTGCAGCGCCTGCTTACCAACGACCTTCCATCCGATGTCGAAATCGTGCTTATTGATAAACTTCCTTACCACTGTATGAAAACAGAATACTACGCACTTGCTGCCGGCACGGAATCCGATCACCAGGTGAGAGTGCCTTTCCCTACTCATAAACAGCTGCGTCTGCAGTTTGGCACTATTGACCGCGTTGATATGGACAGTAAACTCGTTCATATGAAAGGAGAAAATCCAGTCGCTTACGACAGCTTGATCGTAGGACTAGGCTGTGAAGATAAGTTCCACGAAGTACCCGGTGCAGCTGAGCATACGTACAGCATACAGACAATGGAAGCTACGCGTAAAAGCTATCAGGTGCTGAACAGCCTCCCTGCGAGTTCAAGTGTATCTATTGTAGGAGCTGGCCTAAGCGGCGTGGAGCTGGCCAGTGAGCTGCGTGAAAGCCGCTCCGATCTTAGAATCCGTCTATTTGACCGCGGTGATACCATTCTGCCGATGTTTCCAAGCCGCCTGAGCAGATACGTACAGAAGTGGTTTGAGGATCATCAGGTGGAAGTAATCAGTAATTCTGATATTACACAGGTAGATGAGCATACGATTTATAATCACGGCGAACCGCTTGAATCTGACGTTATTATTTGGACGGCGGGTATTCAGCCGAATAAAGTAGTCCGTGAAATGGATGTAGAAAAAGATCCAAGAGGAAGAGTGGTCCTCACTCCTCACCACCATCTGCCGGATAACAATAATGTGTTTGTTGTCGGTGACTGTGCGAGTCTTCCTCATGCTCCGAGCGCGCAGCTTGCTGAAGGACAGGCCGAACAGATTGCAATGGTCCTCAAGAAGCGATGGAAAGGCGAATCCCTTCCCGAAACACTGCCTGAAATCAAGCTTAAAGGAGTGCTCGGCTCTCTTGGTAAAAAACACGGCTTCGGTGTTATGGGAGAAAAAGCGGCTGTCACAGGCCGGGTAGCCCGGATGCTCAAAAGCGGTGTTCTGTGGATGTACAAAAACCATAACGGTGTGTAAGGATAGGAAAAGCTCTCTTCTTAGGAAGGGAGCTTTTCAATGTATTCATATACTTTTTTCAGACGCGGGTTTCCTTCTGCGACAACGTCTCCATTTATGAATACAAGTGGATAGATTCTATCGTTTTCTATCATATCCCGGGCCGTCTCTTCTTCTTCTTTTCCATTTGGCTGATGCATATCCACGTAGACTACATCCAATGGCTTATCCGGATACTTTCTCTGCAGAGCAGCTTCCAGCCATTCTTTCGTTTCAATACTTGAAGGCAGCTGCACACACCCGGAACACTTTTCTTCTGATCCGTATACTTTTATCGTTATTGGCTGAACCATGTCTAATCCCTGCTTTCTTGTTTGTTCTCTATCCCATTGGAAAAGCATTTACACGTATTATTTCAGAAAATTTCAATGAGAAAGCTTCGCATTAGTTGTCATAGAAAAGCAATTCATAGTAGAATATAACTTAAGCTCCTTTAATTATAGACTACTTGGACAAGAGGTACTATAATAAAGGCAATGAAAGGAGAGATACATCATGGCACAAGCTACTGAAGAAATGAACGGACAGGTTTTAGAAGTATTGGACAAGCTGCGTCCTTTCCTACTTCGCGACGGCGGTGACGTTGAGCTGGTAGATATTGAGGACGGCATTGTAAAGGTTCGTCTAATGGGAGCATGCGGATCCTGCCCTTCTTCAACGATTACTCTTAAAGCAGGAATCGAGCGCGCGCTTTTGGAAGAAGTACCAGGCGTTGTTGAAATAGAGCAGGTATTTTAAGCACTCCTTATAAAAGGTTATAGCTTGAACGAATGAAAAGAGTACGTTCCCGAGTGGGAACGTACTCTTTTTCGTTAAGAAGGAATGCCTATTTCTGCATCTGCTTTCACATAAAAAACCTGCGATCCTTTTTCATCCGGTGCTGCAATCTGCACGTCAAAATCAGGATAGTCCTTCTGGATCTTCTGCCTTACTTTCTCGCCGTCCCCTTTAGGGACTATACATAACACAGTAGGACCAGCACCGCTCAGAGCGGCTCCGTGAGCTCCGTATGCCTTTGCTTCCTGCATAATCTCCATCAGGCCTGGGACGAGCCCGGCGCGGTATGGATGATGAAACACGTCACGCACCATCATGTCTCCGACAAGCTCCCAATTTCCCGTTAAAATACCTGCTGTCAGCACATTGCTTACTGCGCTTCCCTTGATCGCATCTTTATACGGCAGCTGAGCCGGCAGAATCCCTCTGGCTTTTTTTGTCATTAGTTCCTGCTCCGGAACTGCAATCACAATATCAATATCCGGCACACCCGCATGAACCATGCTTGTTGCATCGTCACTATGGGCACCGATAATAAGACCACCGTATAGACAAGGCCCTACATTGTCAGGGTGACCTTCCCATATGCTGGCAAACCGCATTTTTTCTTCTGTTGTCATTCCGGCAGATGTTATCTGATCAGTCATTTCAATTCCGGCAATAATAGCCGCTGCACTGCTTCCAAGGCCTCTTGCAAGCGGAATATTGCTCGTCATATGCACGCGGCAGGCGGGCAGCTCTTTATCGAGCTCCTTTGCCAGTGTCTCTGCAACAATATAAATAAGGTTGTCTTTTCCGTAAGGAATTCCTTCTAATTCAGCTGAATCCGATGTAAAAGACCACTCTTCTGCAAGGGTAACCTCCATCGTTAAATAACGGTCAACCGCCAGGCCGATGGAGTCAAAACCCGGACCCAGGTTAGCAGAGCTTGCTGGTACAGTGACGACCAACTTTTCACCCCTCACTTAAGACACCTCCTTTGATTTGCTCGAGGAAGGCCTCCCGGCTGTTTGGCAGCACAGTAGGCTTCACCGTAATCGTATCAATCGCAGTACTTGGATCTTTCAGGCCGTTCCCGGTGAGTACACATACTACTTTAGAGCCTTTAGCAATTTCACCGCTTTCAATCTGCTTTTTCAAGCCGGCTACAGATGCACATGAAGCAGGCTCCGCGAAGATACCTTCTGTCTGGGCAAGTAATTGATAAGCTTCCAAAATTTCTTCATCTGTTACCATGTCAATTTTGCCTTTGGACTGCTCCACTGCTGTAACAGCCTTTGTCCAGCTTGCCGGATTACCGATACGAATGGCCGTAGCAATTGTTTCCGGTTCTTCAATAATTTCATTTCGGACGATCGCGGCTGATCCTTCGGCTTCAAATCCGCGCATCTGCGGAAGGCCGGTGCCGTTTCTCTCATGGTATTCTTTAAATCCTTTCCAGTATGCTGTAATATTACCAGCATTACCAACTGGTATAGCCAGAACATCCGGCGCCTGTCCAAGCTGTTCGCACACTTCAAAAGCAGCCGTTTTCTGCCCTTCAATCCGGTATGGATTCACAGAGTTAACGAGCGTAATCGGTTCTTTGTCGCTGATAAGCTTAACAATTTCCAAAGCGTTATCGAAGTTGCCTTGAATTTCAAACACTTCCGCACCATACATAACAGCCTGCGCAAGTTTGCCTAGAGCAATCTTCCCCTCTGGAATAACGACGATACAGCGAAGGCCTGCGCGTGCACCGTAAGCTGCCGCCGCTGATGTATTTCCTGTGGAGGCGCAGATGATAGCCTTGCTTCCCTCTTCTTTCGCCTTGGCTACAGCCATGACCATACCACGGTCTTTAAAGGAACCGGTAGGGTTTGTTCCTTCTGTTTTAACGTGAATATCGACGCCCCACTCTTTTGACAGCTTCTCCAGCGGAATAAGAGGAGTGTTTCCCTCCCGTAATGATAAAATAGGTGTATCTTCTGTTACCGGCAAAAATTCTTTATATGTTTCCAATAGGCCTTTCCAACTGCTCATTCTGCGTTTCCTCCCTCGACACGATAGCTGCTTTTAACAGCTACAACCACGTCCATTTTTTCCAGCTCTGCAAAGATTCTTTCATATACGGACTTAGTAGTAGTATGCGTAATTACTGCTACCTCAGCGATTTGATGTTCAATCGGCCACTGCATTAATTTCTCAAAGCTTACATTTTCTTTGGCGAAGACAGAAGTAAGCGCAGCAAACGTGCCTGTTTCATCTTTCACGTGCAGGCGGATAAAGTATTTGGACTGCACTTCATCAGGCGTTTTCAACTGCTTATGGTACAGCGGAGGAACAATGCTTCTGCCGCTCACGCCAAGCTTCATGTTTTTCACTACTGTGACAAGATCGGAAACAATAGCTGTTGCTGTTGGAAGAGAACCAGCGCCGGGTCCGTAAAACATCGTTTCCCCAATAGCGTCCCCGTATACATATACGGCATTATATTCATCATGCACGGAAGAAAGCGGGTGTTTAGCCGGCAGAAGCATAGGCTGTACCGTCAGTTCAATCCGCTCTCCATCCCGTTTCGCAAGACCAATCAGCTTTAAGGCGTAACCCATCTGTTCGGCATATTTAATATCATCAATCGTTACGGTCGTAATGCCCCGCACATCGACATCTTCGAGCTCTACATCCATCGAAAAACCAAGCGAGGCAAGAATAGCCATTTTACGGGCTGCATCGAGGCCTTCCACATCGGAGGTTGGATCACTTTCAGCAAATCCGAGTGCCTGGGCTTCAGCCAATACGTCATCGTAGGCGCGTCCATCCTGGCTCATTTTTGTCAAAATGTAATTTGTTGTTCCATTTACAATCCCCATCATCTGGGAAATGCGGTCGGAAGACAGCCCTTCGGTAAGCCCGCGGATAATAGGAATACCGCCGGCAACACTTGCTTCATAAAATAAGTCGCAGCTGTTTTCTGCAGCAATTTTTACAAGCTCTGCTCCATGAAGAGCAATTAGATCTTTGTTTGCCGTAACGACATTTTTTTTATTTTTAACGCGCGGATAATATAGTCTTTTGCTTCATCGATTCCGCCCATTACTTCAATAACCACTTTAATCTCTTCGTCTTCCAGAATGTCTTCTACTCTGTCGGTGAGAAGCTGACCTGCATTTTCTATATCCTGGTACTTGTTCATGTCGCGTACAAGCACCTTCTTCACTTTAATACCGGAGCCTACTTGATGTGCTAAATCTTTTTGATGATCTTTAATGATCTGCAGGACCCCTGTTCCTACCGTTCCTGATCCTAATAATCCAATTTGTATATCCTTGCTCATTCTCTCCACTCCTCACCACTGACTGCTTCGTTCTCTCTGTTCTAAAAGGTATATTGTCCATTGTAACGAATTACCCTGTATGTTTACAAGGGGGAAACATATGTCTTTTTATAAAGGACATTTATAGATTACTTCTTATCGCTTTTTTCTTCTGGATTCTGCGTAAGCTTCCAGTCTGCCATGCTTTGAATGCTGTAGGATGGCAGGGCCGCCTTCTGCTGAATTTCCTGCAGGCTTGTAATACCTGTCTGCACATGAATCGTATCCATTCCGCTTCGAATGCCTGCTAATATATCTGTATCATAATTGTCTCCAATTAATACTGTCTTTTCGAGCGGTGTTCCCAGTATATACAGGGCCTGTTCAATAATAACGCGTTCCGGCTTCCCGATAAAGACCGGATCCTTTCCAGAGGCTGTCTGCACGACAGAGGTAAGTGCCCCATTCCCCGCAGGAACCCTCTTTCCGTCGGAAGCGCTTTGTCACTATTTGTTGAAATAAAAACAGCACCATTTCTTACGGCAAGAGCGGCCTTTGCGAGCTTTTCATAGGTGATTCCCCGATCTATTCCCATCACCACGTACGTGGGATTTTCTTCTGTATACTCTACTCCTGCTTCTTCCATCGCCTGAAGCAGACCGGTTTCTCCTATAATATAAGCAGTATGCGGAGAAGGGCCGGCTTTCACATAAGCCGCAGCCGCAAGAGCAGTAGTCCAGACCTGAGCTGGTTCTGCCGGCACGTTGAATGCCTGAAGCTTGCGGCTGACCTCTTCTGGAGTGGCAGAGGAATTATTGGTTATAAACAAATAAGGAAGTCCAGCCTCTTTTAATTGATGAATAAAGGCTATGGCTTCCGGTATTGGTTCTTTGCCTCTATATACAGTTCCGTCTAAATCGAGCATATATCCTTCGTAGGCTTTCACGATGTATCTCTCCTATTTCTTATCCTGTTTATTTTCCGGCAGAAAGGCAGAAACCGGTCCGAGCTCTTTATCAATATAGGTGCGTACACAGTCGGGAAACTGCTTTACATATTCTGCTTCCGCCTGCACATTGTTCCACAACGCATCATGATCTATCTCGATATAATCGCGGGTTAACGTTTTTCTTAGTTTAATCAGACGGGTAAGTCCTGTAAATACCTCTTCCGGGATTACCTTTTCATCTTCAAGAATTGCCAGAATATCTTCATAGCTTCCCGGATCTCTCATAATAAATCCGTCAATCATCTGATTACCCGTATCAATAATCGCTTCAATCCATCCCTGTGCCAGGCGTTCCAAAGCCAGGCGCTGAATGATGCCCCCCATAGAACGAAAGGACGTAACCGCTTCATACAAAGACTCTATATAAGCCAGCTGGGCTTCAATTTTCTGTCGATCTACAAAATACATCGTTTATTCCCCCTGTGCCTTTTCTGCGTAATAAAACTAGTATATCACAGGATGTTTTCGAACCCCATGAAGCGCAAAACCTCTATAATATGATAGGATAAAGACTGTTGATTGCAGTTTATGGAGCGATATTACATAAAAGGAGAGAAAGTATGGATAGAGAGCTTGCTTTAGAAGTAATTAGAGTGACCGAGGCTGCGGCTATCTCATCGGCTCAGTGGATGGGAAGAGGAAAAAAAATAGAAGCAGATGATGCAGCCACTTCCGCCATGCGGCTGATTTTTGATTCAGTAAGCTGCAAGGGAACCGTTGTAATTGGGGAGGGGGAGCTTGATGAAGCTCCTATGCTCTACATTGGCGAAGAGGTAGGCAATGGCAATGGTCCGGAAGTAGATATTGCCGTCGACCCGCTTGAGGGAACAAACATTGTTGCCAATGGACGCGGCAATGCTATGGCCGTACTGGCTTTAGGAGACCGCGGCACCCTGCTTCATGCCCCTGATATGTATATGGAGAAACTTGTTGTCGGACCAGAGGCTGCCGGGCTCGTAAGACTCGATGATCCTATTGAAAAAACGATTGATATTGTAGCAAAAATGAACAACAAACGAACTCGCGATGTGACGGTCATTATTCAGGACCGGGAACGTCACCAGGATATTATTGACCGGGTCCGTGCCAAAGGCTCGCGCGTTAAATTATTCGGTGATGGGGATGTCGGCGCTTCTATTGCCACTTCTCTTCCCCAGACTGGGATCGACCTTTTTGTCGGTACAGGCGGAGCGCCGGAGGGTGTAATTTCTGCCGCTGCGATTAAAGCGCTGGGCGGAGATATGCAGGCTCGTCTTGTGCCGGATAACAAAGAGGAAGAACAGCGCTGTATCGAAATGGGATTAGCCGATCCCCGTCAGCTTCTGTATCTCGACGACCTTGTTAAAGGAGACGACGCTATTTTTGCTGCGACCGGCGTTTCTTCCGGGGAGCTGCTCGAAGGAGTTCGCTTTCTGGGCGGCGATCTCGTAGAGACCGATTCCATTGTAATGCGTGCGAAAACCAAAACAGTGCGTATATATTAAAGCACATCACCGCCTTCAGAATAAACCGCATCTGCTTGCAGATGACGAGTAAAGGAGAATACCACTATGAGTGATCGCTTTTTCCTTCATGATGAAGAAGAAGAATCAAGCGTCCGCTTCGTCAGTTTTATGGGCGATAACGATGAACGATTTGACCTGGCTCTTGTTTCTACGGAACGTTATTACGGAAAGCAGGTAGTCCTTGATATGCGCACCCAGCGCTTTGCCCTTCTAGGAGTGGATGATCTGGAAGAACAGGGACTGCTTGAAGATGCGTATCAAATCGATGAAGAAACAGCCGAGGAACTGCGGGCTTTTCTACTAGAAGCGATTGTGGAATATTAATGCAGCAAAAAAGAAAGCCCCACCGCGGAGGCTTTCTTTTTTTATGGTGTAACTTCCTCTGTTTCTTCCGATTCTACTTCCGGCTTCTCCTGCTTCTTCTGCTTTTTTACTACAAAATAAGCACAGCCAAAGTTGCAGTACTCCAGCAGGTAATCATGAAGAGTACTTATTTTCATATCATAGGATACTTTTTTCCGTGAGTCTTAAAAAAAACCGCGCAGCCGAAGCTGTTCGCCCCAGTCTCCCAGGATATAGTCGTATTTATGAAGCACTTCACTATACCGCTCTAAAAACACTTCTTCGTTCCAGCCGGATCTGTTTTCTTCGACTACTTCGTACGTATAGCCCTGGACTTCGACCATTGCATTCCCTCCTTTTGTAAAAACCGGCTCCCGTTAAAGGGAACCGGTCACATATTGATTATTCAGCCTGTTTGTACTTATTTGCTTCTTCGTGAACCTGAGCCTTGTTAACCTGCTCGTCTGCGTGATAAGAAGAACGGACAAGCGGACCGGCTTCACAGTGACTGAAGCCTTTTTCCATCGCAATTTCCTTAAAGCGGGCAAATTCCTCAGGAGTATAGTATTTTTTTACTTTTAAATGCTTCTTCGTTGGCTGAAGATATTGGCCGATCGTCATAATATCAATATTATGGGCACGAAGGTCATCCATTGTCTCGATAATTTCCTCGTCAGTTTCCCCAAGGCCGATCATAGACTCGACTTCGTTGGAATGTCCGGGTGGATTTCCTTGGAACGCTGTAGAAATTCAAGGGAACGCTCATACGTAGCTCTAGCGCGGACTCTTGGCGTCAGCCGTTTAACTGTTTCAATGTTGTGATTTAAAATGTTCGGGCGTGCTTCCATCAGCGCTTTCCAGGTTTTCCTGCACACCCATCATGTCTGATGGAAGAACTTCGATCGTCGTGTTAGGGTTTCTGCGGCGCACTGCTCTGACTGTTTCTGCAAAGACGGCAGATCCGCCGTCTTGAGGTCATCTCTCGCTACCCGTAATAACAACGTGCTTAAGTCCCATTTGTTCTACGGACTCTGCAACGCGCTCCGGCTCCTGCCAGTCCAGTTCATTCGGCAGTCCTGTATTTACGCACAAAAGCGGCAGGCGTGTACAGACGTCACCGAGAATCATGAATGTTGCTGTTTTTCTTTCTGACCAGCACTCATGAATATTAGGACAGCGTGCTTCCTCACATACGTATGAAGATTTTTTTCGCGCATCATTTTCTTAAGCCCTTATAGGAGTCGTTTGTATTTAATTTAATCTTCAGCCATTCCGGCTTACGAAGTATTCTTCTGTTTTTGCCAAACCGCTCACTCCCCATTTTTTCCTCAGCCTCATTTATAACCATCGTACCCTGTCAAAGAAGACTTTGATATTAATACTTTAACATGTTCTATACTGCCTCGACAAATGTACCGTTTTTTCACATGATTGTTTTCCTTTTCTGCATAAAAAAAGCAGCCGCTTAAGCAAGCAGCTGCCTTCATTTATTTTCTTTTGGAAACCATTCTTGCATACAAACTGCCAGCAAGGCCTCCCCAGATAATTACAATCCCTATAATCATCATTATAATCGCACCGGCTGTCATTATTTTTTACCCCCTTCATCTCTGCGTGCAATTCAGGCTTGTTTTTCCACTTAAAACGAAAGAACAATACCAGCAGCTAGAGCAAAGAGTGCACGGACCAGCCGCTGATACAACAAAGGAATTGGCGTATCCTTCATAGTTTCCTGTTTCCGTGTCAAACTGGCGAAACAGTTCTGGACGAACAGGCTGAACATCATGTAACCGAGAATAATCGGCGTAATGATACCCAGGCAAACTCTCCACCACAAGCCAACTGAGATATCAGATACTCCATTCGCATGCTCCTGAAATTCCGGAAGCTTGCGAAGGAACCAGGCTACAACAACAACCTCTACAAGACCGATGAGCGCGACACCAAATTGGTTAATGAAGTAATCGGCAGCATCGAGGAAGTTAATTCCACCGTTTGTGGCGAAAATCAAGGAAATAAGGGCTGCTGCTCCGCCGCCTATTGCTACGGATTTTGCTCTGGAAATATTAAACTTCTCAGATATACCTTTTACGTATGTTTCCGAAATGGAAATCAAGGAGCTCAGTCCTGCCAGTACAAGCGACAGGAAGAACAAAATCCAAACAAGCCGCTTAATGCAGGAAATGCATTAATAATCTGCGGGAAAACGACAAAGGCCAGTCCGATGCCTCCTGCTACGACTTCATCTACACCGACTCCTGCCTGTGTTGCCATGAAACCAAGTGCTGCGAACACTCCGATACCGGCAAGCAGTTCAAAGCTGGAGTTACTAAAACCCGGTAATAAAAGCATTATTTGTGATATCGGATTTCTTGGGCAGATAGCTTGAGTACGTGATCATGATTGCAAAAGCAATCGATAAGCTAAAGAATATCTGTCCGTATGCCGCTACCCAAACCTCACCGGATGTAATAGCGCTGAAATCCGGCTGAAGAATGCTTGTAATCCCAAAGCAGCGCCAGGAAGCGTTACTGCACGAATACAAATAATTAAAAAGATAACGACCAGAGTTGGGATAAAAATACGGTTGGCAATCTCTATGCCCCGCTGAACGCCTCTAAACAGCACGCCAAGCGTGATAACCCACACAATAATCAGCGGGATGAGCACTCCCGGCACAAGACTTCCAATTTGACCTGCATCCGATGCCTGCAGGTACTCCCCGAATAAAATCCTTCCGTGTCGTCCCCCCATGATTGATTGAGGGCAAACACGCTGTAGCTCATCGCCCATGCAATAATGACGGAATAGTAGGTGGAAATGACAAAAGCGACAAATACTGCCCACCAGCCGATCCATTCTACTTTTTTATTCATACGGGAATAGCTCAGTGGAGCCGATCCCCGATATTTATGGCCAATCGTAAATTCCATGATTAATAGCGGAATACCCGCTGTAAGAAGTGCGATAAGGTATGGTATAAAAAAGGCTCCGCCCCGCCGTCGTAGGCTACTGCAGGAAACCGCCAAATATTACCAAGCCCGATGGCTGACCCGATTGCAGCCATGATAAAGCCTGCTCTTGTGCCCCATTGTTCTCTAGCTTCCATTATGTGATCCCCTTTGTTTTCTTGACTTTCTGTATAGAATATTCAGAAAATATTCTCTTTTTTATTTTTAAGTATGAATGCCTCCGCTGCTTAAGTTACTGCCTGCTGGAGCACCTCCTTCCTAGAACTTTTGTCTGATAATTCGTTATTTTATTATAATTTTTATTTTTGTATTTGTCAAAAATTTTTAAATTGGAAAAAGCTTTCCTTATAGGAAAGCTTTCTTCGTTATAGTGATTTTTTAATGATTTTCATTAACGCTTCTGCCAGGTAACAAACGGTGGGGATGCTTGTTTTTCTCATCGAGCACGCCCTGCTCCTCTTTCAAGCCTTTCCCACTCTGCCTTATTTCCACTCAGGGAAAAATGTGTCTCCTTCAAAGGACTGATCAATATGGGTCAAATACATTTTATCGGCATACGGCAGGCAGGCATTAAATATTTCCGCACCGCCGATAACGAAAAATTCTTCTGTTTTTTCTCCAAGCAGCTGGACTTCCTCCAAAGAATAAATAACTTCACAGCCCTCTGCCTGAAATGTTTTATTTTTTGTTACAATAATATTTTTTCGGTTCGGAAGGGGCTTTCCAATGGATTCAAATGTTTTGCGTCCCATCACAATCGTGCCGCCGCTCGTTACTTTCTTAAAGTGTTTCAAGTCGGCAGGCAGATGCCACGGAAGCTCATTGTTTTTTCCAATGAGACGGTTTTCATCCATGGCGGCTACAAAAGAAATCATACAGAAACCTCTCCTTTTATATGAGGATGCGGATCGTAGCCGGTTAACTCAAATCATCAATAGTAAATCAAAAATCGATGTCACCTCTGGATTTATTTTCATCTGCGGCAGTTCTTTTGTATTCCTTGTTAACTGAAGCTGCACCTGCTCCAGATGATTGCTGTAAATGTGGGCATCACAAGCGTATGAACGAACTCATGAGCCTTCAGCCCGTTACCTGGGCAATCATTTTTGTTAACAGGGCGTAGCTTGCAATATTAAAAGGCACCCGAGAAACACATCTGCACTGCGCTGATACAGCTGGCAGGACAGCTTGCCGTCGTTTACGTAAAACTGGAACAGACAATGACACGGGGCCAGCGCCATATCGTCAATTTCTGCCACATTCCAGGCATTCACCAATAAGCCGGCGTGAATCCGGGTTTTCCTTTATCTGCTGGATCACATCAGAAATCTGGTCGACGGTCCGGCCATTGGCCCCTTCCCATGAGCGCCATTGTTTACCATATACAGGACCCAGATCCCCATTCTCATCTGCCCATTCGTTCCAAATACGTACATTGTTTTCTTTTAAATATTCAATGTTGGTGTCCCCTTTTAAAAACCAGAGAAGTTCATGAATGATCGAACGCAGATGAAGTTTTTTGGTCGTCAGCACAGGAAAACTGTCTTCCAGCGAATAGCGCATCTGATATCCAAACGTACTAATCGTTCCTGTTCCGGTGCGGTCGCTTTTTTCTGTCCCGTGATCCAGAATATGTCTGCATAAATCTAAATATTGTTTCATACTACCTACCTGCCTTTTATGAATATTTCTTTTCCAATATGAATTGAAGCACGTCTCTCATCATTTCCGGCATGAATATTTCTTCTGTTTTGTCTGCGACAGCCCTGGATATAACGGTCCAAATGTGAACATATCCGGAGCTGCCAGGCGATACATTTTTTTATTCTCAATGTCTATGCCCTGAATTTTTATTTTTTTCACATGCGATTCTTCTCTCGCTTCGCTCATTTCTACGGTAATACCGCTGAACGCGAGCACGCCCAGCTTAATCCCCCGGAAACCGAGCCCTTTTAAAGGAAGATGAATCATTTTTTGAGTGTAGGCCGCATGAATGGATTCTTTCAGTACAGCACCTGATACTTCAATAACCGCGGGGTTAATCGGATGGGGACAGAGCCGGTGAATATCTTCCTTCGTCACGGAACCGGGATCCAGCGACTCAAGCAGAAGCCCCGAATTGATTAAAGCCAGGTCCGTTTGACACCAATCCCGGAGTCCTTCCGCCAGTAAATCAGCAAAAGGAGATGGTTCTGTCCAGGAAACAGCAGCGCTGATGGAATCCATGCTATTTCCTCGTGCATTTCCGCTTTTGCCTCTGCTTCCAGCCGGTTCAAAAGAGCAGCTGTCTCCGGGGATGGAGGCTCGTGGCTTACATCCACGGCGTACCCTTTTTTTGACACTACTTCTCTTTTTTTTCCGTATCAAACTCCAAATCCACCTGTCCCACGTAATAAGCGTTTTTGCCGCACTGGGCGACAAGCGACTGATTAATGGTTTCTGCTTCTTTAAGCAGATGATGGTATGAGCGCCTAGAATAACATCAATCTCCGGAAACGATTCTGCTATTTCTCATCATAATCGAGCCCCATGTGTGAAAGAAGACAATGATATCTGACTGTTTTTTCACTTCTTCCAATATGCCGGGAAGCAGTATTAACGGATCCTGAATATCCCAGCCCAGCTCATTGTAAAATGGATAAAAAGGAATGGTGATGCCGACTAAACCCAGCTTAATTCCTTCCTTTGTTTCAATGACATCATAAGGAACCGCCCAGTTCGCGCCGTTTCCCCTGTTCATCAAACAAATTGGCTAAAAGCACTTTAAAGTCAGCTTTGCCATAAAGATCTTCAAGTTCCTCTCTGGAAAAAGTGATCCCTTCATTATTTCCTATCGTTACGTGTGAGATTTCCGCTTCATTTAGAAGCTCCACGTTCCCTTTCCCCCTCGTAGCTTCGGTTACCATATGAGAACGGTCGGCATGATCGCCTATATCGAAAAATAAAGCTGTTTCCTTTTTTTATGATGAAACCGCCGCTGCGCCTTTAAATAAGAAACGGCGGAGGTCCACTGGGTTAAATCACTATGCAGATCATTTGTATGATATATCGTGATGGGAACAATTGCTGACACCCTGCTACACCGCCTTCTCCTACCAACTATTCTCTCTACATTCCTGAATACCCTGCCAAATAAGCCGAAGGGCAATAATAATTAAAAAGAACCTCAGCAGAATAATCAGTGTGTTGCTTTTCAATCGTTTATTAATTGCAGCTCCAATAGTAGCTCCAAACCACGCTCCCGGAATCAGAGCAAGGGAATAAAGCCATTCTACATTTCCCAGCGAGATATGTGAAATCGAGCTTACAATCGAGGAAAATAAAATCATAAACATAGATGTTGCCACCGCTACATGCGGAGGAAATCCAAACAAAAGGATCATCGCCGGTACCATAAGAGACCCTCCCGCCAATGCCGAACAACCCTGATAGAGTTCCAACAGCAAAAGCGATGCCCAAACCAAGTCCCAGTGAAAATCCATATTCCTGCTTTCTCCCAGTTCTGTTATGTACTCTCGTTTAATGGAGGTACGCTTGACCGGCAGCGGTTTTAAATAATTGCGTACAAACAATACAAACGCAATAAACAGCATAAACAAACCAAAGATAATGAGAAACATATTCGTTTCCATACCTTTATTCAGCCAGACGCCAAATAAAGCGCCCGGCCCGCTCCCTGCAAAAAAGATAAAGCCGGACTTTATATCAATAACCTTCTGCTTCGTGTAAGAAATAGTTGATGAAAGCCCGGTAAAAATCATAATTAACAAAGAGGTGCCTACAGCTGTCTGGGGAGTTATCCCTGCAAAAGAAGGGATAATATCACTCATCACCAGCAGGGCCGGCACGACAATAATACCGCCGCCCAGTCCGAGAAGGCTTCCAAATGTTCCAGCCACGAGGCCCAATACGACCAACAGTAACCAATCCATAGCATCCCTTTCTTAAGCTGCTATTACAGCTCATCCTGCATTCTTTTATTATGATACCATTTTTTAAGAAAAATCGCCTTGATCGAATAGGGAAATCTGGCGTGGTGCCAGACCATCATATGATATATCCGACAGTTCCAAAAAGCGCTTAGCGTTAGGCGCAGCATGGCGTCCGGAATTGTTATTAAAGACAACATAAATATTCTCTGATGTTTTTTCCAGCGTTCTCACACGCTCTTCCCATTCCTTTAGTTCCGTATCATTATAATCATACAAATAACGGATTTCCCGCCACTTCTCTCCTTTAGCCGGTTTTTTCCATGCTTCTGTATTTCTGCCGTGCAGACGTACCAGCGTTTTTTTCTTTATGTGTAGGATGCATAACAATTGGCACAGAGCCGCCTTCAATTTGCGGTTCATCACAGATGCTGTGAATCCATTCCTCCTCTTTCATGAATTCCAGGGTTTTTTCCTTAAACTCCGGTTCGAACCAGGACTGATGCCTGAACTCCAGCGCGCATGGAAAAACCGACAGCTGCTCTCGTACATAGCGGAGGTACTCGACATTTTCTTTATTGCATTCGAACCACGGCGGGAACTGACAAAGCACCATACCTAGTTTCCCGGATTCCATGACCGGGCGCACGGAATCCACGTAGGCTTTAAACATTTCTTCTTTCGAAGCAAACGGTATCTCTCCCGTTCATGCCCTGTGATGCCCTGATAGGCCTTTACAATAAAAGAAAAGCGGTCCGGGGTATCTCTTATCCATTTATCATAATTTTTTTTTAGGCTGCACCGCATAGAAAGCCGCATCCACTTCTACCGTTGGAAAATGACCGGCATACTCTGCCAATTTTTCGCCGGGTTTAATTCCCTGCGGATATAAAGAGACATGATCTCCCCATCCGGTAAGTCCTGTGATAATCATCGCTGCTCCTCCTTCGTTTTATACCGTATTTCTTTCTAATAGCCTTTTTTGAATGAAAGAAAACACCATACCATGCAGACTCTGTAGATATGAACTTCTTCTCTATCTCATCACCGGCAGCACATAAAAAAACCGGCCTCTTGGGAGAGGCCGGTACTAAGCTATAATAAGACGATTAACCGATGGATCCTTCCATTTCGAAGCTGATCAAGCGGTTCATTTCTACAGCGTACTCCATTGGAAGCTCTTTCGTAAACTCGATAAAGCCCATTACGATCATTTCTGTAGCTTCCTGCTCGGAGACACCGCGGCTCATTAGATAGAAGAGCTGCTCTTCTGATACTTTTGAAACCGTCGCTTCGTGTTCAAGCGTAATGTTGTTGTTTAGAATTTCGTTGTACGGAATTGTATCTGACGTGGACTCATTGTCCATGATCAGCGTGTCGCACTCGATTTTTGAGAAGGAGCCGGCTGATCTGCGTCCGAAGTGAGCAATACCACGGTACGTTACTTTACCGCCGTGCTTAGAGATCGACTTCGATACAATCGTAGAGGAACAGTTTGGTGCAAGGTGCGTTACTTTTGCGCCTGCATCCTGGTGCTGTCCTTTACCTGCGATGGCGATAGAAAGGATAGTTCCTTTTGCGCCTTCGCCGCGCATAATAACTGCAGGTATATCGTAAGCTTAGAGCCGATGTTTCCATCCACCCATTCCATTGTGGCACCTTCATCACATACTGCTCTTTTTGTTACGAGGTTATAGATGTTGGAAGACCAGTTCTGGATTGTCGTGTAACGGCAGTAAGCGTTCTTCTTAACAATGATTTCAACTACGGCACTGTGAAGGGAGCTCGTTGTATAACAGGAGCTGTACAGCCTTCTACATAGTGTACGGAGCTGTCTTCATCAGCAATAATGAGTGTTCTTTCGAACTGTCCCATATTTTCAGAGTTAATACGGAAATATGCCTGAAGCGGGGTATCTACTTTTGCGCCTTTTGGCACGTAGATAACGATCCGCCGGACCATACGGCCGAGTTAAGCGCTGCGAATTTGTTATCGGATGGCGGAATCGTTTTACCGAAATGCTCACGGAAAATATCTTCATTTTCTTAAGAGCTGTATCGGTATCTTTAAAGACAATTCCCTGGTCTGTCAGCTCCTGTTTCATGCTGTGGTAAACCACTTCTGATTCATACTGCGCAGACACACCAGCAAGATACTTCTGCTCTGCTTCAGGAATACCAAGCTTATCGAACGTATTCTGATCTCTTCAGGTACTTCGTCCCATGATGTTTCAGAACGCTCAGAAGGCTTCACGTAATACGTAATATCATCAAATACAAGGCCTGTAAGGTCTCCGCCCCACTGTGGCATCGGCATTTTGTAAAACTGAGCCAATGATTTCAAGCGGAAGTCAAGCATCCACTGCGGCTCTTCCTTTATTGAAGAAATCTCACGAACCACTGCTTCAGTTAGTCCACGCTCAGAGCGGAAAATGGATACGTCACGATCAGCAAACCATACTGGTAATCGCCTAGTTCTGGCATTTTTTTTGCCATTTGAATACCTCCCTTAGGTTAGCAGGGGCTTATACGCCCCTTGCTTTCGTGCTTTATATGCAGGGCTATTCGTTCTGCCCGTTTTCATCGATGCCTTTTTCCATTGCCTTCCACGCAAGTGTAGCACACTTAATGCGTGCTGGAAACTTTGTGACTCCTTGAAGAGCTTCAATATCGCCAAGGTCAAACTTGCCTTCCTCATAATCTTTTCCAAGCATCATATCAGAGAAAATAGCGGAAAGCTCCAGCGCATCCTCAACGGATTTGCCTTTAACAATATCTGTCATCATCGAAGCGGATGACAAACTGATGGAGCAGCCTTCCCCGATAAAGCTGGCGTTTTTGATCAGGCCGTCTTCTACCTCAAGCTGAAGCTGAATACGGTCGCCGCAGGTTGGATTGTTCATGTTGACGTGAAGCGTTTCGTTTTCAAGCTCTCCGCGGTTTCTGGGATTCTTGTAATGATCCATAATAACCTGGCGGTAGAGAGTATCAAGATTATTATGCGAAGACATCACCAAAATACTCCTTTGTTTTTATTAGCCCTTCAGCCAGACGATCCACTTCTTCCTTCGTGTTGTAAATATAAAAGCTGGCACGTGCGGTAGAGCTTACGTCAAGCCATTTCATGAGAGGCTGGGCACAATGGTGTCCGGCACGAATGGCAATTCCTTCTGAATCAAGGACTGTTGCTACATCATGCGGGTGAACATCATCAATATTAAATGTGACCACACCTGCTCTTTCCTTCGGACCGTATATTGTTAATCCATCAACATTACTCAAGACTTCCATTGCGTAGCCTGCAAGTTCTTTTTCATGTGACTCTATTGTATCAAACCCAATGCTATTAATAAAATCAATAGCAGCTCCAAGGCCTATAGCCCCTGCAATGATCGGGGTTCCGCCTTCAAATTTCCAGGGAAGCTCTTTCCAGGTAGATTCATGCAGGCCAACAAAATCAATCATTTCCCCGCCGAATTCCACAGGCTCCATTTTATTCAGGAGTTCTTTTTTACCATAAAGCACACCAATTCCGGTAGGTCCGCCCATTTTGTGGCCGGAAAAAGCATAAAAGTCACAGTCTAGAGCCTGCACATCTACTTTAATGTGCGGAGCTCCCTGTGCACCGTCCACGACAATAACAGCGTCATTCGCATGGGCGATTTCTGCCATTTCTTTTACCGGATTAACGGTACCGAGCACGTTGGACACATGAGTAACCGCAACGATTTTTGTTTTCGGGCCCACCGCTTCTTTTACATCTGCCATAGAAAGCGTGCCGTCCTCATTCATTGGCAGGTACTTCAGCTTTGCCCCGGTTCTTTTGGCTGCCTGCTGCCAGGGGATGATGTTGCTGTGATGTTCCATATAAGTGAGCACAATTTCATCATCTTCCTGCAGGTTAGCTTCACCGTAAGACTGAGCTACGATATTAATAGATGTTGTTGTGCCGCGGGTGAAGATAATTTCTTCTACAGAAGACGCATGAAGAAAGTTCCGGACTTTCTCCCTTGCTCCTTCATATCCATCGGTTGCCATACTGCCAAGCGTATGAACACCGCGGTGAACGTTGGAATTATACTTCTTATAATATTCATCTATTTTCTCAATTACAGCTGACGGCTTCTGTGAAGTCGCCGCGCTGTCAAGATAAACAAGAGGGTGACCGTTGACCTGTTCATTTAGTATAGGGAACTGGCGACGGATCTCCTGGATGTTCATTTAATACACTTTCCTTTCGATAACTTCAGACAGTCTGTCTTTAACAGCCTGAATAGGAAGTTCTGCAACTACCGGCTGAAGGAAACCATGAATGATAAGACGCTCGGCTTCGAGGCGGCTCAAACCACGGCTCATCAAGTAGAACATCTGCAGGGGATCGATACGTCCTACAGAAGCTGCGTGACCTGCGGTTACGTCATCTTCATCAATAAGGAGAATTGGGTTCGCATCTCCACGAGCTTTCTCACTCAGCATTAAGACACGTTCTGTCTGTACACCGTTTGACTTCGTCGCACCGTGTTCAATTTTCGACTAGAAAGCGCGTGCAGAATCTTTCATAACGCCGTGAGTAAGAATCTGTCCGTCTGAATGCTTACCGAAGTGGATAATCTGCGTCCAGAAATCCTGAGACTGCGTGCCGCGTCCGATCGATACAGATTTCACGTCGGAGTAGGAGCCGTCCCCTCTCAAAATAGTTGTATTGTCAGAAAGCGTATTGCCGTCGTTCATCTGGCCGAGAGCCCAGTCAATACGGGCATCTTTTTCAGCAGAACCGCGGCGGTTCACATACGTTGTAACGCCTTTTTCAAGGTGGTCTACAGCGCCGAAGGACACTTTCGAAGCAGGGCCTGCATAGACTTCAGCAATAATGTTCGCCGCTGATTCCTGCTCACTGTTGAATGATACATAGTTTTCCAGGTACGTTACGTCACTGTTATCCTCTGTAGCTAAAACAACATGGTTGAACAAGCCGGCTTCCGGATCTTCCTGGAAATATACGGCCTGCAATGGCTTTTCAAGCTGTACGTTTTTCGGTACGTGAATAAATGCACCACCGCTTAGAAAAGCTGTATGAAGAGCAGTAAGCTTATTCTCATCTACTTTTACTGCATCACCCATGAAATACTTTTTCAGCAGGTCGCTGTGCTCTCTCGCTGCTGTAGCAATGTCGGTAAAGATAACGCCTTTATCTTTCGCTTCCGTTGAAAGGCTGTAGTAAAGCGGCTTTCCGTCTCTTACAACAAGAAGGTTTTGATCTTCTTCTGTCACGTTAATAAGCTTTTGAACATCGTTGTGAAGTTCAGACAGGCTTGATACGGTGCCAGCTTCTGCACCTTCGTGTTTGAACTCAGTGAAGTTCCATTTTGTAATCTTTGTTTTTTCCGGTTTAGGAAGTTCGAGTTTATCAATCAGGCGAAAGGCAGTAAGCCTTTCTTCTGTAAGCCACTCCGGTTCTTCTCTTTTTTCGGAAAATTCTTTGACGTACTGTTCATCGAACGTCCATTTTGTTTCTACTGACATAAGATAGTGACCTCCCTTCTTTACGCTTTCTGTTGGTTTCCAACTCTTTCGTCTTCGATGCCAAGTTCTTCTTTAATCCAGTCATAACCGTCTGCCTCAAGGCGTTCTGCAAGCTCTGCTCCGCCTGATTTAACGATACGTCCCTGCATCATTACGTGAACATGATCCGGCGTAATGTAATTGAGAAGACGCTGGTAGTGAGTGATAATTAGGCAGCCGAAGCTTTCATTTTCATTTCGTTGATTCCGTTGGATACAACACGCAGGGCGTCAATATCAAGACCAGAGTCAATTTCATCAAGAATCGCAATTTTCGGCTCCAGCATAAGCAGCTGAAGAATTTCATTACGCTTTTTCTCTCCGCCGGAGAAACCTTCGTTCAAGTAACGCTGAGAGAACGCTTGATTCATTTCAAGCTTATCCATCTTTTCATCCATTTTGCGGATAAACTTCATAAGGGAAATTTCGTCGCCTTCTTCACGCTTTGAATTAATAGCAGAGCGCATGAAGTCTGCATTTGTTACGCCGCTGATTTCACTTGGGTACTGCATAGCAAGGAACAAGCCGGCTTTAGCACGCTCGTCTACTTCCATTTCCAACACATCTTCGCCATCAAGAATGACGCTTCCGTGAGTAATTTCATACTTTGGGTGACCCATAATAGCAGAAGCCAATGTAGACTTACCGGTACCGTTTGGTCCCATGATGGCGTGGATTTCCCCGCCTTTTATTTCAAGGTTGAAGTGCTTAATAATTTCTGAGCCCTCAATTTCAACCGTTAGATCTTCGATTTTAAGAGTAGATGCTGACATGTAAAAAAACCTCCATTAACTTTATTTTAACCACAAAAGTGGTTTCTCATTCTCACTTTATTATCATTATTAGTTTATAACAAATGTAAACAGAGTTCAAGAAACACACTTTACTTTATCCGGACGGAATAAAAAAAGAGGGACTGCCTAAAAGCGTTCTCTTTCAGGATAGCCCCCCTTATTGTTTTTAGTATAACAAACTAGATTGCTTTGTTAAAACATAAACTGTTAAGGAATAGTATTTTATTCAGCGTTCTCGCCTTCAGCAGGCAGAACCGCGCCTTCATACTCTTCTTCAATAAATGACCTTACTTCATCAGAATGAAGAACATCCACCAATGTCTGGATTTCTTCACGCTCTTCATCACCGCTGCGTACCGCTATAATATTCGCGTAAGGATTATCCTCTGCGCTTTCAATCGCGATAGCATCTTCGCTTGGGCTCAGGTCGCTGTCGAGTGCATAGTTGGAGTTAATAAATACGGCATCGCCTTCTCCATTCTGATATGCCTGAGGTAGAGTTGCTGCTTCTACGTTGGCACTGAACTGAATGTCTTTTGGATTTTCGGCAATATCGTCCAGCGTTGCTTCGATTCCGGCATCTTCTTCCATTGTAATAACGCCTTCTTCTTCAAGCATGCTCAGGATGCGTCCGTGATCGGCTACCGAACTGCTCATGATCACTTCAGCGCCTTCAGGGAGTTCTTCAAGGCTGTCATAGTCCTGGGAATATACGCCCATTGGCTCGATGTGAATTGCTCCGGCGTTGGCAAAGTCGTAATCATTTTCTTCAATCTGTGATTCAAAGTAAGGCACGTGCTGGAAATAGTTAGCGTCAATTTCTTCTTCAGACAAAGCCTGGTTTGGCACAATATAGTCATTAAATGTTTCTATCTGCAGATCCACGCCTTCTTCTTCAAGCTGATCAGTGGCAAACTCAAGAATTTCTGCGTGAGGCACGTTGGAAGCACCTACTGTGAGCGTCGTTGGTTCTTCTTCAGAACCTGATTCTTCCCCGCCGCCTCCGCAGGCTGCTAAAGCAATTGTTAGTGATAGTGCTGGAATCATCCAAATCTTTTTCATTTTTCCATTCTCCCCTTTTATCTTTTATCAATTCTATATATAATTCTATCGCCAACCCACTGCAGGATCATAACGATCACTAAAATGGCGGCAGTTGCTACTAACGTGACATCCGGATTACTGCGCTGGTATCCTTCGCGGAAAGCGAGGTCGCCAAGTCCGCCCGCACCGATCACACCGGCCATAGCCGTATAACTCACGAGCGTGATAGCTGTAACGGTAATCCCGGATATTAATGCAGGAAGAGATTCTGGAATCAGGACTTTAAAAATAATGTGCCATTGATTGGCTCCCATTGACTGCGAAGCTTCAATCACTCCTTTATCAACTTCACGAAGCCCGATTTCCACCAGTCTCGCATAAAACGGAGCTGCTCCAATTACGAGAGCAGGAAGAGCTGCGCTCGGTCCAAGCATCGTTCCGACGATAAAAGTTGTAAATGGAACGAGCAGAATAATTAATATAATAAATGGAATGGAACGGAAGACGTTTACTATCGCTGCCGCCACCAGATGAATCGGATTATTTTCCCACATGTTTCCTTTGTCTGTCATATAAAGAATGAGGCCAAGCAGCACCCCTAAAATAAACGTAGCCAGTACGGCCAAAGCACTCATGTACAAAGTTTCTACTGTTGCCTGCCACATGTTGCCCCAGTTTACATTTTCAAGTAGTTCATTCATGAGCTGTCATCACCTCTGTCTGCACCTGCTGCTCTTTCAAATAAGACAGCGCATGGTCAAGCTGTTCCTGATTTCCTTTGAGCTGAACAAATAACGTGCCGTAGCTTCCTTCTCTTGTTTTGGACACCTTGCCCTGCAGAATATTGACCGACACGCCGCATGTCAGGATAAGATCCGTCATGATAGGCTGCTCCGCATCTTCACCAAGAAATGAAATTTTAACAATAGGACTGTCATCACCGGATTTCATTAATTCCCGAATCGCTTCCATCGTCTCTTCCGGCTCGGTAATCTGTTTTACAAATTCTTTTGTCATTTCTTCGCGGGGCTGTCTGAATACATCCAGCACCTGTCCTTCTTCTACTACTTTTCCGTTCTCCATCACGGCGACACGGTTGCATATCTTCCGGATGACGTGCATTTCATGTGTAATCAGCACAATCGTCAATCCTAGCTTTTTATTAATGTCCGTCAGCAGCTCGAGGATGGAGTCTGTTGTTTTCGGATCGAGCGCAGACGTTGCCTCATCGCAGAGCAAAACTTTCGGGTTGTTTGCAAGAGCTCTTGCAATGCCGACGCGCTGTTTCTGGCCGCCGCTCAGCTGGGCTGGATAAGCGTCCTCTCTGCCGCTGAGGCCGACAAGTTCTATTAACTCCTGCACTCTGGCATTCTTATCTTTCTTTGAATGCTTTGCTATTTCGAGTGGAAACGCTATGTTTTCCCGTACCGTTCTCGACCAGAGCAGATTAAAATGCTGAAAAATCATGCTGATTTCCTGGCGGGCTTCCCGAAGCGAAGCACCCTGCAGATCGGCCATATTTTTATCGCCAATAACAATGTTTCCCGATGTCGGTTTTTCAAGCATGTTCAGCAGACGGATAAGCGTGCTTTTTCCTGCACCGCTGTAGCCGATAATGCCAAATATTTCTCCCTCATCTATCGTTAAATCTATATTGTCTACTGCCGTTATATCTCCATTGGATGTAGAAAATATTTTCGATAGTTTTTCCAGTGCTATCATATGCCCACCCTGTTTCTTTTCTTTATTAATCTTACTTATCATACCAGATAACTTGGTCTTGGAACAGAAACTTTATTCAACTGACAAAATACCGGCACACTCTCCTTAATTTAACCACAAGAAAATACCCTTCAGCTTTTATCATCAGCAGAAAGGGCATGGTTCATTCCTTTCTCTCATCTGCCAAAGCTTACGCTTCGCAGGAATTGGCACCATTTCATTAAAAATAATGACGGTTGCCGGGCTTCAAAGGGCCAGTCCCTCCACCTCTCATGATAAGAGTGTTTCATATGTAGGTTATTAAGTACAAATCGAAGCTTAGCATGGGACCGTCCGGCTGTCAAATCATTTGTCATGCCTCATATATCACTGCTTGGAGGGACTTTTCTAAATACAATATAAAAATAGATGGAGCCTGTTAAATAGAGAGCACACGTTAACGTAAACACCCATGCCCATCCATAGTACGGCCCATATATGAGAACGATCGATGTGGATACCGGTCCCATAATCGCCCAGCCCAGCTGAAAAACCATCTGCCCTATGGAGTTTGCGAGCCCTTTAATATTATCTCCTACGCTTCTCATCATTAACGACATCTGAATCGGGTTTCCGGCGTTCATTAACGCCTGGCGGAATAAAAAGCCGATAACGGCAAACCATATATTCTGCGTGTAGGCTGTAACAAGCAGAAATGGAAGTGAGCTCAGCTGCAGGATAACTACTGCACGCACTTCCCCTACTTTCTGCACAAGCGTTGGTCCAATCATAAATGCTACAGCTGTCATCCCCTGTCCTAAAGCCAGAATCAAACCGACAATAGTATAGCTTACGTCAAAGCGGTCGGTGAAATACAAATTCAGGTATGGGATAACGAGACCGGAACCAAATCCGATAATCAGCTGAGCAACCGCAAATAGGGCTATCATTTTAATACCGGCACGATTCGTATGTAGAATTTCTTTAAAAGAGCTGGCACCTGTCTTGGTCACCGTGAGTTTGCGCTCTTCTTTTATTTTCAGTACCGGGAAGATTGCAGCAAAGCTTAAACAAGCTCCTGTCAGCAGCGTAAGTCGCAGACTTTGCAGAGCAGTCATATCAAGCAGCAAACGGGCACCGTCACTCATCAGTCCGCCCATGCCATTTCCTATTACGTTGGCCACCATAATCAATGCAAAATTAAAACTGAACAAATGAACGCGCTGTTTTTCGGTGGAATTTTCAGCCAGCAGCGGGATCGAGGAAACCTGTACAAAGGACATAAATGCCCCTGTTAGAAACGCTCCAGTTAAAAGCAGTCCCTCTATTTCCACGACCGAACGAAGAAACAAACTTACTCCAAGCATAAGGGCACCGGCCATAATAACTTTTTTCCGGCCGATACGGTCGCTTAACAAACCTGCCGGGAGAAGGGCGATCGCTGTAGCCGTTGCCTGAGCCGCGATCACCCGACCGTTTACATCGTCCAGGTAGCCGAGCTCTCTTATATAGTAGTTATACATAATCATAAAGACTCCCATGCCCATGTTGGAGAGCACAGAAGCAATCAAGAACAAACGTACATTTTTATTGTAATGCTTGAATTGATAAGCCCATTCTTTCGCAATACCTTTCATGATAAGAGTTCCCCCGTTTTATTTCGACAACCGAATTAAATTCACTCCTTTTAATATATAGAACATTGCCGAAAAAGAAAAGAGGGTTATGTATTTCTAATAAAAGAAGCCTGCCTCTATAGTAGAGGCAGGCTTCTTATGTAACCGTGATTTAGTCTTCACTCACCATTTTTTCGTAATCTTCTGCAGACATTAAGTCATCGATCTGGCTGCTGTCTGATGGTTCTACAACAATCATCCATGCTTTCTCGTAAGGAGATTCGTTTACAAATTCCGGTGAATCATCCAGATTTTCATTTACTTCAACAACCGTACCGCTGATAGGGGCATAAAGTTCGGAAACCGTTTTTACTGATTCTACGCTTCCAAAAGGTTCGTCTGCCTGAACTTCATCTCCAACTTCCGGCAGTTCAACAAATACGATGTCTCCAAGCTCGGACTGGGCAAAGTCTGTAATGCCGACTCTTGCTTTTTCTCCTTCGGTCTTTACCCACTCATGCTCCTGTGAATACTTCAATTCCTTTGGTACGCTCATTATTCATTCCTCCAGTTTTCATTATCTTTACTGTTTCCATGTTTCCTCAAACAGCGCTTCTTTAAACCCTAATGTAACCTGGCTCCCATCTGTCACGATAGGCCTTTTTATTAGCATACCATCTGAGGCGAGAATATCATATAGTTCCTCGTTGTCCGCTTCTTTTACTTTATCTTTGAGACCCATTTCGCGGTATTTTTTTCCACTAGTATTAAAAAATTTCTGGATCGGATATCCGCTGATGTGATGAAGTTTTTTTATCTCTTCTGCCGAAGGAGGAGATTCTACAATATGATGCTTTGTGAATGGCACCTCCTGCGCTTCCAGCCACTTTTCAGCTTTTTTGCAGGTGCTGCAGGCTGGATAGCTGTATATGTCTACTGCCATGCTATACCTCCTTTCTTTAATTACTAGTATAGCTTATCTTTCTTTTCGGCTCGACTCAATAAATGAACTGCTTTTAATAAGAATCCACTCTCGTATATTCTACTGTCTCCGCATCCGGAAAAGCATCAAGATTCAGGAAGTACAGATGGCCGTCCTCTCCTCCGTGGAAGGTGTGGATTCTCTCTGTCTCCCCTACTGATGCATCACCAATAATCATAACGTAATACTGATTGCCGTCCGCTCCGGTTTCCCAGGCCTGTTCGTAAAAGGTAAAGCTGTCACGGGTCCCGCCGTTACCAATACCGTATTGAATCAGCTCTTCTACCAGCTGCTCCTCCAGACTCATTGATTCCGTGTCCGGCTCAGAGGCTGTTTCTGACTCAGCAGCCGCTTCAGATGTGGAGTCTGCTGTTGATTCACTGCTCGAATTTGTTTCGTTGAGTTCGCCGTTCGATTGATTTTCATTTCTTTCTATATCTTTAGCAATTGCATCTTCTTCCGTGTCAAAAGTCAATTCTTTAGTAGGGTGTTTCCACAATAACCTGTCATTATCTAATAATTCTAGGGTGATTTTAGAGCCACCCATATGCTCAATGTCTCCCTCCATATTTAACACTCCATTTTTCAAACTGGTAATTTCATAAATAACCTCAACTTCACCAGACTGAAAACCATCATATGTAGCTTGAAGCGTATTTTCATCCTCGGCTAATTTAACCCTGAACGAAATAAAGTTTCCTGTTTCATCATCTAATATAAGCCAATCTCTTGCAAACTCAGCCAATTCTTCTTGAGAGGCTTCCCCTTTCTCTTCTTCTACCGTTTCTTCAGATGATGTCTCCTGCTGTTCTTCTGAGTCACTTTCTGCCTCGTCTGCCTGACTCTCTTCACCTTCTGCTTCCTGCTCTTCAACGGCAGGTTCTTCTACGGCTTCCTCTGTTTCCGGCGCTGCCTCTTCTTCTTCCGAAACCTCTGCACTTTCTGCTTCCTCAGCTGCCGGCGCTGCCTCCTCCTGTGAGCATCCTGCTGCTAAGATAACAAATAAACCAGCCCCCATTAATACTTTTTGATGCGTACCCCTCTTCATCCAACCATTCCCTTCTTATTCGAAAACATGTATAGATATACATTTTAACGAATTTTTACTTTTGTGTAAATACAAAGTAATAGGTATATATAATCACAAATAGTTTTATTGAATATCGTTATAACCGGAACCCGCAATATGTATGCAAATAAAAAAACGGACAGAAACTCTGCCCGTTTTTACCTTTATCTATCTTTAGATGACATACTTTTCTTCTTTAAGCACCTTCTCTGCGATACTGCGCTTGATGCGGATCACGTCTGTCGGCGTGTGGCGCGTCAGCTTGCGGAGAATAGAAAGCATCGTGCGGAGTGAATCTCCTTCTTCCATATGAATGATAGACTCCTTGGCATGCGCTTCAATACGGTTTACTGCCTCCTGGCAGAACACCTGGGTAAGCATGATTTTCATGTTTTCTTTTTCGGCTCCATTTTTGTTCATCGCTTTTTCCGTACGGAGAATCGCGGATTCCATGGAATAAATATCACTTACAATATCTGCCGAGTTAAAGAGAAGCTCCTGCTCCTGATCAAGCCCTTTGCCGTATTTCTGCGCGGCACTTCCCGATACGAGCAGAAATACTTTTTTGAGGTTTTTCAAAAGCATTTTCTCCTGCTCCAGCGGCTCGGATCCAGGCTCCTCCGGCATCATCGACATAATTTCGGACTGAAGTTTTTTGGCTTCCTCCAAAAATGGCAGCTCGCCTTTCATCGCTTTACGCATAATCGTGCCCGGTACAAGCAGACGGTTAATTTCGTTTGTTCCTTCAAAAATACGATTGATTCGGGAATCACGGTAGGCGCGCTCTACTTCATACTCCGCCATAAAACCGTATCCGCCGTGAATCTGTACCGCTTCATCTACTACGTAATCGAGTGTTTCTGATCCGTAAAATTTATTCAGCGAGCACTCAATGGCGTATTCAGCTATGGCTCCTGCCACTTTCCCGCCATCATCCTGCTCCGATTCGCTCAGTCTGCCAAGCTGCTCTTCAAATAGACCACCGGTACGGTAAATTGAACTTTCCAATGCATACGTTTCCGATGCCATTGTAGCCAGCTTTTCCTGGATCCCTCTAAAAGAAGCAATCGGCACTTTAAACTGCTTACGTTCATTTGCATATTTAGCAGAGAGTTCAATTCCCCGTTTTGAACCGCCGACGCAGCCAACGCCGAGCTTATAACGTCCTACATTCAAGATATTAAACGCAATAATATGACCGCGCCCTGCTTCACCAAGCAGATTTTCTTTCGGTACATGGGCATTATCGAGAATTAATGTTCTTGTCGAGGACCCTTTGATTCCCATCTTTTTCTCTTCCGGGCCTGTAGAGACCCCTTCAATTTCCCGGTCTACAATAAAGGCGGAGAAATGCTCGCCGTCAATTTTAGCGTACACAATAAAGACGTCGGCAAAGGCCGAGTTCGTAATCCACTGCTTTTCACCGGTCAGCTTATAGTGGGTGCCTGCATCATTTAAGACAGCGGTGGTTTTTGCGCCAAGAGCATCTGACCCGGAGCTCGGCTCTGTCAGCGCATAGGCTGCAATTTTTGTGCCTGTTGCCAGATCCGGCAGATACTTGGCTTTCTGCTCTTCATTTCCGAAGAAGACTATCGGGAGAGATCCGATACCAACATGCGCTCCCTGGCTTAAAGAAAAGGAACCGGCACGCGAGAATTTTTCTGTAATAAGAGTGGAGCTGATTTTATCGAGGCCGATGCCGCCGTACTTTTCCGGAACGTCTGCCCCAAGCAGCCCTAGTTCCCCGGCCTGTGTTAACAAGCGGCGTGAAACATCAAACTGGTGATTTTCCAGCTTTTCCGTTTCCGGGACTACTTTCCCAACAACAAAATCTTCTGTCGTTTTGGCAATCATTTTATGCTCGTCTGTGAAATCCTCCGGTGTGAATACCTGGTCTGCCGTTACCTCTCCAAGTAAAAACCCTCCGCCTTTTGTGTGTAGCTCTATAGTACTGCTCATCATCTATTCCTCCTTTTATTATTGTGGTAGTAGTTCAAATACACCTGCAGCACCCATTCCGCCGCCAATACACATAGTTACTACACCGAATTGTTCATTGCGTCTGATCATTTCATGCATAAGAGATAAGGTAAGCTTTGTTCCTGTGCATCCAAGCGGATGCCCCAATGCTATCGCGCCGCCGTTAACATTTACTTTGGTATGATCAAGCTTCAGCTCTCTAATAACCTGCAGAGCCTGGGAAGCGAATGCTTCATTCAGTTCAAATAATCCGATATCCGACATCTCAAGTCCTGCCAGCTTTACGGCTTTAGGAATCGCCTCAACCGGTCCGATTCCCATAATTTCAGGAGGAACGCCTGCGACGGAAAAGCCGTGAAATTTTAAAATCGGCTTGTGCCCTTCTGCTTCAGCTTTCTGCCTGTCCATAAGGAGAACCGATGCTGCACCATCACTCATCTGTGACGCGTTCCCGGCAGTTACGGAGCCTTTCGGATGAAACGCCGGACGGAGTCCTGCGAGTGTATCTGCCGTTGTGTCTTTGCGAATGCCTTCATCCATGGAAAACATTTCTGTGGATTCTTTTAATTTATGATCTTTGCCTACCGAACGCTTTGTCACTTCGACCGGTACGATTTCATCGGTAAATTTCCCCTGCTCGACTGCGGCCGCCGCTCTGCGATGGCTTTCCGCTGCGAATGCATCCTGATCGGCCCGGCTCACCCCAAAGCGGTTTGCTACTTCTTCGGCTGTGTAGCCCATGCCGATATAATATTCAGGCGCTTCATCGACAAGCGTTGGGTTGGGAGCGATCACGTGACCGCCCATTGGAATCATGCTCATTGACTCTGCGCCTCCGGCGATCACGGTCTGGGAATGCCCAAGCATAATCCGCTCTGCTCCGTATGCGATGCTCTGCAGGCCGGATGAACAATATCTGTTAATCGTAATGGACGGGACTGTATAGGGAAGACCGGCTAATGCCGAAATGCTTCTTGCAACGTTCATTCCCTGCTCTGCTTCCGGCATGGCACAGCCGATAATAACGTCATCAATTGCTGATGGATCAAGGCCGCCTGCTCTTTTCAATGTTTCTTTTATCGTTAAGGCTCCCAGATCATCCGGGCGGGTGGCAGCGAGTGTACCTTTATTTGCTTTTCCGACAGGAGTTCTTGCTCCTGCGACAATTACTGCTTCATTCAAGGCTGATCCCTCCATTCGTTTAATTTCTAAGCGGCTTTCCTTTAGACAGCATGTGCTGCATACGCTGCTGCGACTTCGGTTCTCCTACCAGGCTCAGAAATGCTTCTCTTTCCAAGTCTAGAAGATATTGTTCGTCTACCATCGTTCCTTTTGGAACTTTTCCTCCGGCAATAACATGTGCCAATTTCTCAGCAATTTTTAAATCGTGCGGTGAGGCCATTCCTCCAAGCTCCATCGTTTTTGCGCCAAGCTTCATTGCGGCGTAGCCTGCTTCACCTGAGACAGCCACTTTTTCACGCTGCGGAGCGCGGTAACCGGTATCGAAAAGATGATTCACCTGCTGTTTTGCGTGATAGAGTACGTGATCTGCGTTCGTAATGACCGCGTCTCTGTCTTTTAAGAACCCATTGTCTGCTGCTTCATGACCCGATGTCGACGTTTTAGCTGTAGCAATCGTTTCAAACGTTTTAAAAGAAGCTTTCAGCAGCCCTGCCGTATTTTTTGGATCGAGGCCTTCAATGTTACGCATGTAGAGCTCTTTGTTTCCGCCCCCGCCCGGTATAAGACCGACACCGACTTCTACAAGTCCCATATACGTTTCCGAAGCTGCCTGAATGCTGGCTGATGGCAGGCATATTTCCGCACCGCCTCCAAGAGTCATCGCGTGAGGAGCTGTTACAACCGGACGCTCTGCATATTTAATAGCCATAGCTGCCTGCTGGAACTGTTTGATGACCATATCTATTTCAAAGAAATTATCATCTTGGGCTTCCATGAGAATCATCATTAAATTGGCGCCTACACAGAAGTTTTTTCCTTGATTCCCTATGACAAGACCTTTGTAATTTTTATTTACTTCCTCTATCGACTGGTTAATCATTTGAATAACGTCGAGCCCGATGGAATTGTTCGGAGACTGGAACTCCAGCAGAGCTACATCATCTCCAATATCAATTAAGGAAGCACCGGCATTTTTCTTAATGACGCCGTTAGAAGCTTTTACAGAAGCAAGCGAAATTTCTTTTTTATTCACCTGCTTTTTCTGATAAGAGCCGTTCTCAAAGTAAGCGCCGTCATTTTTATAAAAAGAGTCGATACCGCTGTCGAGCATCTTCTGAATCCAGCCGGGAAGGGTTATACCTTCTGCGGTCATTCTGCCTGCGGTCTTCTTAAAGCCAAGCATATCCCATATTTCAAAAGGTCCCTGCTCCCAGCCGAATCCCCATTTCATGGCTTCATCCACTGCGACGATATCGTCAGCAATTTCTTCTTTTTTCTCAGCAGAGTATAGAAGCACCGGCTTGAGAATGCTCCATAAAAAGTGGCTGACTTCATCTTCACTGAACACAAGGGTCTGTAATTTAGAGGCAGGATCTTTTTGCTGCTTCGCCTGTTCCATTATAGGCGACTTCCATTTTTGGCGTTCCTGGTATTCCATCGTTTCTGTATTAAGCTCTAGTATGCTGCTGCCTTCTGCCGTTTTTTCTTTTTTAAAGAATCCCTGGCCGGCTTTGCTTCCAATCCACCCTTTTTCACCCATCTCTTTCATAAAAGCAGGAGGATCAAAGACTTGTTTCTCTTCCCCATCCACTTGATCGTGGACGTTCCTGGCTACATGTAAAAATGTATCGAGTCCTACTACATCCAGCGTACGGAACGTTGCGCTCTTAGGACGGCCAATAAGGGGTCCCGTAACAGCATCCACCTGACCAACTGATAAATTTTGCTTTTTCATTTCCTGTACCGTCACAAGAAGACCATATGTTCCAATTCGATTTGCAATAAAATTAGGTGTGTCTTTCGCTTCTACAACTCCTTTTCCAAGCGTATCTTCAGCAAATTGCTTCATACCCTCCACAATGTCCCGGCTCGTATGCTGCGTTGGAATAATTTCCAGCAGCTTCAGATAACGGGGCGGATTGAAAAAATGGGTGCCAAGGAAATGCTTTTGAAAAGACTCAGAGCGTCCTTCAGCCATAGCTTCAATCGAAATACCTGACGTATTGGAACTTACTATTGTTGTATCAGAGCGGTATTTATCCACCTGCTCAAACACTTTCTGTTTAATCGGCAGATTTTCCGTTACGACTTCAATAACCCAGTCTACTTCGCTGACCCGTTCCATATCGTCTTCCATATTTCCCGTTTCAATTAAACCTAGATTGGACCTGGATGTTAAAGGTGCGGGTTTCTGCTTTAACAGCTTCGTTTTCGATACTTCGCTCAGCCGATTTCTTACAGCTCTGTCTTCCATTGTTAATCCTGCTTTTTGTTCCTTTTCAGACAGTTCTCCTGGGACAATGTCCATTAGAATTACCGGTATTCCTATGTTAGCCAAATGTGCAGCAATACCGGATCCCATCACGCCGGAACCGAGTACGGCTGCTCTCTTAATGGATGTTTTCATGATCGGCCTCCTTGTTTGAATGAATACTCATTCATAATGTATGCTTTAACTATAAATGAAAGGGTTTACTTTAGCAAGTCCTTCCGGCTGTATTTTTTATGGAAATAAAAATACTTTTCTTCTATTAAAACTTTTCCATATATTATCTGGCATTCAGACAGATAGCGTAACGAAAAAAAGCATATAAAATACATCTTTTTATAATTCCATGTTTTATTTTCCGAATAATAGGAAAAAGCCTATAACACCGGAGGTCTAAATTTATTACTGAAGGAGTGCATCAAATCATGGCAACAGATAGATATCCATCCCGTCACCATGCCGAGGCGTCCATTACGGAGCGCAAGGACCCGGTGGCGTATCGAAATCCCGACTTTTCCGACGGCCCGCTTACGAAGGCAGACGAGGATTTTTACGACGAAAATGGCTACCTGCTGTTTGAGAATTTGTTTGAACCGGATGAAATTAAAACAATGATTAAAGAGCTCAAGCACACGATGGAACGCAATCAGGAAAGCGACTCCGTCGAAGTGATTAAGGAGCCGGAAAGCAACGATATCCGCACCGTGTTTGAAATTCATAAAGACAGCGGCTTCTTTGAGTCGCTCGCCCAAAATGACCGCATTGTGTCTGCGGCCCAGCAGCTGCTCGGCAGTGAGGTGTACATTACGCAGTCGCGCATTAACTTCAAGCCCGGTTTCAAAGGCAAGGAGTTCTACTGGCACTCCGACTTTGAAACGTGGCACGTTGAGGACGGCATGCCCGACATGCGTGCGGTGAGCTGTTCGATTGTGCTGACCGACAACTATGAATTTAACGGACCGCTTATGCTCGTGCCCGGTTCGCAGAAATGGTACATTTCCTGCCCCGGCGAAACGCCGAAGGACAACTACAAGTCGTCCCTGCAGAAGCAGGAAAGCGGCGTGCCGGACAACGACAGCATGAGCTGGCTCGTCGACAAAGCCGGCGGCCGCATTGACCGGGCGACCGGCCCGGCCGGATCCGTGCTGTTCTTTGACTGCAACACGATGCACGGCTCGTCCGGTAACATTTCCCCATACGCACGCAGCAACGTCTTCTTTGTGTTCAACTCGATTGAAAACAAGCTGACCCACCCGTTCTCCGGGCAGCCGCCGCGTCCGGAATTTCTGGCCAACCGGGAGAACATTAAGCCGATTACACCACAACCTGTGAAACTAACAGACATCCCATCCACTACCACTTCTAAAACAAAATCATAAATAAAACTGCTGCGGTTGACCTCCCCGCAGCAGTCTTTTTTTATTTCTTATAAATCCCCTGATTCTGTGCCATTTGTTTTGCTGCCCGTGGAGCAAGCCAAAGTGTTGGCAGCAGAATAATGGAAACCGGAACCGCGGTCACTACAATAAAGGACTGCAGAGCATCCACGCTGCCCTCTCCAATAAATAGAAGACATGCTGCAGCACTTCCCATTGCCGTTACCCAGAACACACGAACGCCCGGATGAGGCTCTTCTTTTCCACTTACTACCATAGAAATAGTATAAGCCATAGAGTCGGTCGTTGTGATAACAAACAAAATAGTGACAATAAGGAAACTAAATGTAAGGACGCCTCCTAAAGGAAGCTGTTGAACAATCGCCATCATAGAAGCAGGCATCCCTCCCTCATATAATGGACCTGACACGGAACCCGAATTGTTCAATTCGTAAAATATTCCGGTTCCGCCAACGATCGTAAACCAAAAATTAGTTACGATCGGCGCGATAACAGCAACAGATAATACCAGCTGCCGTATCGTTCTTCCTCTTGATATTTTTGTAATAAATATAGCCATCATCGGTCCATATCCGAGAAACCATCCCCAGAAAAAGATCGTCCACAGTCCGAGCCAGTCATCATCGCCTCTAAACGTTGCCATTCGTGGAAATTCCTGAACGTATATACCAAATGAGGAAATAAACATATCTATAATAAAACCGCCTGGACCAGCCAATAAGATGGCTGCAATAAGAACGACTGTAAACCAGACGTTAAAGCTGCTGAGCCACTGGATGCCTTTATGAATGCCTGTTACAGCTGAAATGGAAGCAATAACAACCAGACCAGCAATAATAGCAAGCTGAGCCGGATATTCGTTAGGGATACCGATAAGTGTTTCGATGCCATACCCTGCCTGCGTCCCTAAAAATCCGATAGGACCGATTGTTCCTGCTGCTACAGCGATGATAGAGCAGATATCAATAGTGGAGCCAATCCAGCTGTTTTTCGCGATTTTTTCTCCAAATATAGGATATAATAACGATCTTGGTTTCAGAGGCATCCCTTTTTCATAGTGGGCATGCATTAATACTATCGTACTCAGCGTACCAAGCACTGCCCAGGCGAGAAAGCCCCAATGCAGATAACTCTGGGCAAGTGCCGGACCGGCTGCTTCCATGGAAGACCCTTCTATTCCGGAAAATACCGGCGGCAGTTCCATAAAATGATAAATGGGTTCGGCTGCTGCCCAGAAAACACCTCCGCCGGCAAGCAGGGTGCACATAATAATAGACAGCCATTTTCCGGTTGCAAATTCCGGAGCGTCTTTATTACCGAGCTTCACTTTTCCATATGTAGAAAATGCCAGGTACATGGCAATAATAAACGTTCCAAGCAGCAAAAGCTGCCAGAATCCACCGAACCATGCTGCCGCCCAGCCAAATGTAATCGTAACAAAACGTCCGACCGCATCAGGATTTATAATCGATGCAATGATGAACAAAACAAGCAGGCCGCCGCTCACTCCAATAACGGGCCAGTCATTCTGCTTCATAGGTGATGCCTTCTTCATATCCATTTTACTCCCGCTTTCTCTCTCTATTTCAAACACTAATGAGCTATCGTAATAGAAACACATTTCTCGTCAATAAATTTATCTTTTCCTTTTTGCAATTTGAAGTGTAAAACGATAAAGAAAGTGGTAAAGTATCCCTTGTATCAAAAATAGAATGCGGGGATGATATATGAATTTACAGCGCTTTATGCCAAGACCTATTCGTAAGCTGTTAAGCTTATCGAAACATCAACTAAAATATGAAATGAGATCAAACCTATGGTTTATCTGTGTCATATATGCACTTATAGGAATGGGTATCGCAGGTATCGCCTACTGGATCGATATTTCGATGCAGATGGGAGAACAGGCTCCTGCCTTTTTTGCCGCAGGTTATGATCTGACCAGTTTAATCGTCAGCTCGCTTATCGCCGGCAGTATTACTTTGAATGCGTTCACGCTGAACTCTATTCTAGTTGTACTTACTAACTTTTCCGGTCAGTTTACGCCGCGGATGCTTGTTACATTTATTTCGGATAAGCGGACCCAGCACGTGCTTGGGTTGTTTAACTTAGTATTTGTGTTTATTTTAATGGCATTTTTCCTTATCGATGCCGAAGTTACCACCTATGTTGCTTTTCCTATATTAACCATATTCTTTATGTTTCTTGGGCTTGGAACGTTTATTTACTTTCTTAACCACGCAGTCAAATGGATGCAGGTGCCCAACCTTACGTTAAACATGAAAAGCGAATCCCAGGACAGGATTTTAGGTACATTAGTTAAAGACCTTGAACCATACCGCACGAAAGAACCGAACAAGTCTGCCGACGAATTAACGGATGACGACAAAATGTATATTGCTGCCGATTCCGCTGGTTTTGTACAGATTGTTGATTACCGGCGTATGGTGTCCTACGCGGAATCCCATAATCTTGTCGTCAAATTGGAAAAACGTATCGGTGATTTCGTGCTGGAAGGTATTCCGGTTGTAAGCTATTGGAAGAAAGATAATACGCCGGTCGATGAGAACGCCCTGCGCCAGTTTATTTTTCTTGGATCGAAAAAAACGGAAGTGCAGGATATCGAATTTGGTATAAACAAACTAAAAGAAATAGCGATTAAATCCATTGGAAACGACGATCCAAATACAGCATCCAATGCCATTTACCAGCTTACTGACCTGCTGCTTTCTATTTCCAAGATTACACGCTTTACTCCGTATTTAACGGATGCCAATAATGATCTTCGTATTATTATCGAAGACGAATCCTTTGATTATTATCTGTATGCGGCATTTGCCCATATCAGCATTTATGCGAAAGAAGATCCGGTTATTACCAACGATGTATTAGAAGCTCTCTCGCTTCTAACCGAATCTGTCGCCGGGGAAAATCATGAGATGTGCTGGAACTTCGCTACTATGATTGCCCGAGGCTATGTGAGTCCATTTGTGTTTGAGTATAATGAAAGAAGATTTTACGCGAGCCTTCGCAAAATATCTAAAACAACCGATAGACTTGAAGAATACAGAAGTTTGGAGCAGGAACTTCAGCAGCGCCTCACTCCTGAAAAATAGCGACCGGAAGCAGCCCCCTCGGCTGCTTCTTTTTCTATATTGCGAGTTCTATGATTTACTAGTATGATAAGTAGTATTGCCATAGTTTTCTGACAACAAATGAGAGAGGATGTATAAAAATGGGAGATAAGAAAGACCTCCGTATCCGCAGTAAAGTAATCAGCGAAGGTGCAAACCGCACGCCAAACCGTGCCATGCTTCGTGCTGTAGGATTCAAAGATGAAGATTTTAAAAAGCCGATGATTGGCATTGCCAGCACATGGAGTGAGGTCACCCCTTGTAATATACATATCGATGGCCTTGCTAGAGAAGCTAAAAAAGGCGCAGCCCAGGCCGGCGGCGCTCCAATGATATTTAATACTATTACAGTATCTGATGGTATCGCTATGGGACACGAAGGGATGCACTACTCCCTGCCAAGCCGCGAAATCATTGCAGATTCCATGGAAACCGTAACCAGCGCGGAACGTCTGGACGGCGTCGTAGCAATCGGCGGCTGTGATAAAACAACGCCAGCTTCCCTGATCGCCTTAGCACGCCTTAACCTTCCAAGTGTGTATGTTTACGGCGGAACGATTCAGCCCGGAAAGCTGAATGGCAAAGACGTTGACATTGTTTCATCCTTTGAAGCAGTCGGCCAGCACCAGCAGGGTATTATTAATGATGAAGAGCTTCATCAGGTGGAGTGTAACTCCTGCCCTGGCGCCGGTGCCTGCGGTGGAATGTACACAGCCAATACAATGGCTGCTGCAGTAGAAGCACTAGGAATGAGTATTCCTGGATCTTCTTCCACTCCTGCTATCAATCAATATAAAGAAACAGAATGCCAGCAGGCTGGTGAAATGGTGATTCAGCTGCTTGAGAAAGATATTTACCCTAAAGATATTATGACAAAAGAAGCATTTGAGAATGCGATTACGGTCGTTATGGCGCTCGGCGGATCTACCAACGCCTTCTTGCACCTGCTTGCCATCGCCCACTCTGCCGACGTTGATTTATCCTATGACGATTTTGAAAGAGTACGTAAACACGTGCCTCACCTGGCGGACCTGAAACCAAGCGGACGCTATGTCATGCAGGATCTTTATGCAGTAGGCGGCGTACCCGGCGTAATGAAGATTCTTTTGGAAAACGGACTTCTTCACGGCGACTGCCTTACTGTAACAGGCAAAACGCTTGCTGAAAATCTGGCAGAAGCGCCTGAGCTTACAGAAGGACAGGACGTTATCCGTTCTTTTGACAATCCATTGAAACCAAGCGGTCCGCTCGTCGTATTAAAAGGAAACCTTGCTCCGGAAGGCGCAGTAGCCAAAATGTCCGGACAGAAAATCAGCCGTTTCGAAGGGCCTGCACGCGTTTATGACTCAGAAGATGATGCAACAAAAGCTATTATGGATAACGACATTAAAGAAGGTGACGTTCTTGTTATCCGCCACGTAGGACCAAAAGGCGG
>NZ_JALBWT010000035.1:0-57070 GCF_023845525.1 Sinobaca sp. H24 | reverse complement strand
GGATGATCAATTTTATGGCCGAGCGAATCAAAAAAGCTGGAATTAATATCGCCTACCGCCTGTGACTTTTTTAAGGAGGCAATATCATTTTCATGAATGTAGCCCATTTTCTCCATCGTCGACTGTACGACGGGGTTGCCAATTCCAACGACCGCTATATCAACGTTTCTTCCCTCTTCCAATACTTCCGCTATGTCTTTGGAGGCAGTGAGCCGGTTCTTTAAGTCATCGGACTCCACCATGGCAGGAGCATATAAGTACGAACAGCTCGTGTTAAGCTTCTGGGCAAAGTGAAAGCTCAGCTGATTGGAGTGCAGATGCACAAAATTATTACCCATACCTCCAATAAGCGGCACCACATGCGCCTGCTCTTTGCGCTCATACGGATATTCCGTTATCAGTGCGTGAACGGATGCCCCCCAGGAGATACCGATTTTTTTGTTTCCTGTTAAACGTTTCGATAAGTAGGAAGCGCCGGCTTTGCCGAGCTGGCGCAGCACCATTTCCGGGGTATACCCCGCGCCGGCTGTAACAATAACTTCTTTCAGTCCGTATTTCTTTTCAAGCTTCTGTTCGAGCTCTACTGTCTGTACGGTCTTATCTTTAATATATACTTCGACAATGCCTTCTTCTTTCGCCCGGTTTAAAAGCTTTGAGATCACAGGTCTTGATACACCGTTTTTCTTGGCAATCTGAGCCTGTGTCCACCCCTCTGCATAGTAGAGCTTTGCCGCTTTCACGATCATTCTGCGTTCTTCCCAGTTCAGCATCTTTCTCTTCCTTTTTCTATTAGACATAATAAACTTTTTCCCAGTATATCATTAGTCCGGTCTGACTGGTTACATATGTTCTAATAAAAAACAAAAATAACTTTTATAGTTTATTCAGAAGAGAAACCGCCGTGTCATGCAGGCTTTCCGAAAGCGTCGGATGAGGGTGGACCATTGCCTTCCACTCTTCGAGCGTACCTTCGAGCTGCATAAAAGCTTCCGGTTCGGCTATCATTTCCGTTACGTGCGGGCCTACCAGCACAGCCCCCAGAATTTCCCCGTATTTTTCGTCAGAAAAAAGCTTCATAAATCCTTTTGTATTGCCTGCGGTGAGCGATTTTCCATTTATACGGAGCGGTGTTCTGCTCGTTTTGTAGGCACGCCCTTCTTTTAACAGCTCTGCTTCGCTGAAGCCGACAGAGGCGACTTCCGGGTACGTGTAAATGCATCGCGGAATCAGCTGCATATTAATATTCGGCGTTCTGCCGGAGGCGTGCTCGGCCGCAATAGTCCCTTCTGCACTGGCAGCATGGGCCAGCTGCCATCCTCCCGCGAGATCCCCTATTGCATAAATATCCGGATGGCTTGTCTGCATGGCTTCATTGGTTCTAACATATGGTCCGTCCTTTTCCAGATCCACTTCCAGCGCCTGCAGATTGGCACGCCTTCCCGTGGAAATCAGCAGCACATCCGCTTCCAGAACAGAGCGGCTGCCGTCTTTATTAATGACTGTATTAGTGCCGTCTTTTATTTCCTCTACTGCGGTATTCGTAAGAATTGTTACGTTTTGATCGAGCAGGGTCCGCTTCAGCTCATCACCGGGCATCACTGTCTTCAAGCGGAATAATCCGGTCGGCCATTTCTACAAGCGTGACCTCCACACCAAATGCGGCATAAATACTGGCAAATTCCACGCCAATATAGCCGGCCCCGATAATAGTCAAACGCTCCGGCATGCGCTCCATATCAAAAATGGTATCGCTTGTATGATACGAGGCCTGCTCTATACCTTTAATCGGAGGCACGGCAGGCGTTGAGCCCATCGCGGCAATAATTTTTTTCCCTTGAATGACGGTTTTCGTGCCGGCATTCTCCACGCTGACGGTTAAATCCGGATGAACTGTGCCCCAGCCTGCCATTACATCAATTTTTCCGGCTTTCATTAAAGACGCCACGCCCCCGCGCAGCGTCTGAATGACATCGTTTTTCCGCTTCAGCATGGAATCATAGGAAAAGCGGACCTCTCCTGTCTCAATGCCGAATTGACCGGCGTGAAGCACTTCCCTGTATGCTTCTGCATGACGAAGATATGTCTTGGAAGGGATACATCCCCTGTTCAGGCACGTTCCGCCAAGGTCAGCCGCCTCCACCAGCGCTGTTTTCTTTCCGAGGGCAGCCGCCCGGGACGCAGCCGTGTAGCCGCCCGGGCCTCCTCCAACAATCACAATATCGTATGTCTGCATTTTTTCCGCCTCCTATATTAAAAGCTGGTATGGGGATTCCAGCTTTTCTTTCAGCTCTGTTAGAAAAGCCGCAGCCGGTGCCCCGTCAATTATTCTATGGTCAAAGGAAAGACTGAGAGACAGAACAGGCCGGACCTCTGCCGTGCCGTTTACCGCAATTACTTTATCATGCAGTCTTCCTACTCCGAGAATAGCCGCCTGAGGCTGATTAATAATTGGATTAAAATGATCGACCGCGTACATTCCCAGGTTGCTTATCGTAAAAGTGCCCTGCTTCATGTCGTCCGGCCTGGTCCGTCCTTCCCTGGCTTTTGCAGCAAGCTCCTTGCTTTCCTGCACAATCAAAGACAGGCTCTTTTTCTCTACATCCCGCAGCACAGGAACCATCAGCCCAAAATCAGCTGCAACGGCTATGCCGATATGGGCCTTCTGATGCAGGGTAATACTGTTATTTTCAAACGTAGCATTTACCTGCGGATGGGAAATCAGCACTTCTCCGAGCGCTTTCACGAGAATATCGTTGTAAGACAGGCGTTTTCCGGTTTTCTTTTCAATGACAGGAAGCAGCTCTGTCCTCATCTTCTTCAATACAGAAGCGTCTATTTCAGTATTTAATGTGACATGAGGAATTTCGCTGCTGCTCTGCTGCATCCGGTCTCCGATAAACCGGCGTGTCCCTTCATAGGCGGTGGAAGTCGTTTCTGCTGCCGGGACTTCTTCAGCCGGGAGCTCTACGTCCCTGCGGTAGATTTTTCCATTTGGTCCGCTTCCCTGAACGCCTGCCAGATCTACTCCCTTATCGGCAGCTACTTTTTCTGCAAGCGGCGTAACGCGCTCTTGCTGCTGTCCGGATACTTCTACATCCTTTTTATGAATCCGCCCGTTTGGACCGCTCCCCTGTAAAGTATGAAGCGGCACTCCTGTTGCACCGGCTTTTTTTCTCGCTGCCGGCGTAGCCCGTACCTTTTTATCAGAAGACGCTTCCACTTCCGGAGACGAAGTGTTTTCGATGACCGCTTCTTTTTCTTCCGCTTTTTCTACTGCGGGATCCTCCGGTGTTTCTCCGGGCTGTTCGGGTACTTCCTCTCCCTTTTTTCCAATGTAGCCAACAATACCGTTCACCGGAACTTCTTCATCCACTCCATAGTATCTTTTGAGCAGAATACCTTCTTCATAGGCTTCCACTTCTATATTTATCTTATCAGTCATGATTTCAAAAACCGGATCTCCTACCGCCACCTGGTCTCCTTCTTCTTTAAACCACTGCAGCAGGGTACCCGTTTCCATTGTGCTGCTTAATTTTGGCATGAAAATTTCCTTCGCCATGGTATTCCCTCCTTTACGCTCCGCGCATGGTTTCTTCCACCGCTTTAATAATATCTTCCACCTGTGGAATCATCGCTTTTTCCAGCACGGGATTATAAGGAACCGGAATCGGGAGGGCTCCCAGGCGCCGGATAGGGGCATCCAGATAGTCGAATGCTTCGCTTTCTGCAATCACTCCGGCAATTTCACCGCCGAAGCCTCCCCGTTTTACTGCTTCGTGGACAATAATCACCCGTCCGGTTTTGGACACGGACGCAATAATTGTTTCTTCGTCAAGCGGCACGAGCGTTCTTGGATCCACGACTTCCACACTTATGCCGCGTTTTTCGAGCTCCTCTGCCGCTTCGAGTGCCTTATGCACCATAATGGCGGTCGCGATAATCGTAACGTCTGTTCCTTCTTTTTTTACGTCTGCTTTTCCAAGCGGAATTGTATACTCTTCTTCCGGCACGTCCGATTTTGATTTGTACAGTACCTTATGCTCGTAGAAAATAACCGGATTCGGATCCTCCATCGCCGCTTTTAAAAGGCCTTTGGCATCATAGGCAGTGGAGGGCTGCACTACTTTCAGTCCCGGAATATGGGCCACCCAGGCTTCGAGGCTCTGGGAATGCTGGGCCGCGGCACCCGTGCCGGAGCCGGAAGGGGTGCGTACGACCATAGGCACATGGCCTTTGCCTCCGTACATGTAGCGCACTTTGGCCGCCTGGTTTACGAGCTGATCCATCGCAATCGTAATAAAATCGGAAAACTGCAGCTCCAATACAGGTTTCATGCCGGTCAGCGCGGCACCTACCGCAGCCCCGGTAATCGCTGCCTCTGAAATCGGAGTGTTGCGGATGCGTTCGGGTCCGAATTCTTCGATCATTCCTCTCGTAACACCGAAAGCTCCGCCGTATACTCCTATATCTTCTCCAAGCACAAATACGTCACTGTCTTCACGCATGCGCTGGCTAAGTCCCTCTCTCACAGCTTCTGCATATGTTATCTCTCTCACGACACACCCTCCTTATAATTATGCGTAAACATCTTCTAAAATGGTGTCCATGGATGGCTCTTCGCTGTTTTCTGCGAATTCAACCGCCCGGTTAATTTCGTCGAGTGCGGACTGCCTGATCGTTTCTGCTTCTTCTTTTGTAATCCGACCTTCCTCAAGCAGCCATTCTTCAAAGCGCTTAATGGGATCTTTATTGGTCCGCCAGTCTTTTTCTTCTTCCCGCGTGCGGTATTTTTTGGCGTCACTCTTAGAGTGGCCTTTCCAGCGGTAGGTTTTTGCTTCAATTAAAACCGGACCGCTTCCGGATCTTGCCTGCATAACGGCTTCTTCCATTACATCAGCCATTTCCAGCAGGTTGTTGCCGTCCACGACTCTGCCGGGAATGCCGTAGGAAGCACCGCGGTCGGCGATGTCTTCGATATTAACCATATCCTTTACCGGACCGGACATGCCGTACTGGTTGTTTTCACAGACAAACACAACCGGGAGCTTCCAGATGGAGGCCAGGTTCAGCGACTCGTGAAAGCTACCTTCATTTGTGGCGCCATCCCCGAAAAAGCAAACGGCGACCTTGCCCTGCTTTTTCATCTGTGAAGTCAGCGCGGCGCCCACTGCCAGAGGAATGCCGCCTCCGACAATGCCGTTTGCCCCGAGATTTCCTTTATCCACATCTGCAATGTGCATCGACCGCCTTTGCCCTTGCAGTAACCGGTCACCCGTCCGAACAGCTCGGCCATCATCCGGTCCGGCTCTGCGCCTTTAGCAATACAGTGGCCGTGGCCGCGGTGTGTGCTCGTAATCATGTCATCGTCTTTTAATGGAGCGCAGGCGCCGACTGCCGACGCTTCCTGACCGACACAAAGGTGAGTGGTCCCGTGAATCATGCCTTTGGCAAAAAATTCATCTACCTTTTCATCAAAAAAACGAATCAAATGCATTTGCCTGAGCCAGCCTTTTACTACCTCGTCCGACTGCCTGCCTGCCCAATCCGTCATATAAACCCTCTCCTTTTTACAATTGTTCTATATTGTGACGTTTGTAAATATCGTAAGGAGATTTTCTCTTTTTGTCAACAAAAACTTCTTTTAATTTGTTAAATCAATAATTAATAATATATAAATTATATTGACGAAAAATGAAAGCGCTATATTATTAGCATAAACTTCGTTTCATATGAAAAGTTAATGAACAAATGTAAAAGGAGGCAGTTATGACACCATCTGATTTTTCTGCACGCATCCGGCAGTCACTTTTAGAAAATATGGCCGCTCGGCCGCTCGATATTCTAATCATCGGAGGCGGGATTACAGGAAGCGGAATTGCGCTTGATGCAGCTTCGCGCGGCATGCGCACCGGACTGATCGAAAAAAAGGACTTCGCTTCAGGAACAAGCAGCAAGTCAGGCAAGCTGATCCACGGCGGACTAAAATACCTGCAGCAGCTGGACTTTGCCGTCATCAGGGAAACCGGCAGGGAACGGGATATTGTCTACCGCAATGCCCGTCATCTGGTTCGTCCGATCCGAATGCTGTTTCCGTTAATAAAGAAGGAATCTTTTACGCTTCCAACGTTGAAGCTGGGCCTTACCGTCTATGACCAGCTGGCAGGCGTGCGCGACGATGAACGTCATGAAGTGTTATCCCGACGGAAGACGCTTCAAAAAGAACCGCTGCTCAACCCAGAGACGACTAAAGGAAGCGGCCGCTATGTCGAATACCGGACCGATGACAGCCGGCTGACGCTCGAAGTCGTAAAAACCGCAGCGGAACACGGCGCCCTAGCCGCAAATTACGTGACGATGGAAGAGCTTATTAAAAATGAGGCGGGAAAAGCAATCGGAGTAAAAGCCGTAGACGGGGAAACCGGTCGTTCTTACTGCATATACGCTGACTTTATTGTGAACGCAGCCGGTCCTTGGGTGGATAAGGTAAGAGTGAAAGATGCTCCTGTTACCGGAAAGCATATGGTACTGGCTAAAGGCATTCATCTTGTTTTCCGTCATGACCTGCTTCCGGTGAAAGAATCGATTTATTTTCAGCACAAAGGACGGATGATTGCTGTCATTCCAAGAGATGGCTGCACCTACGTCGGATCGACCGAATCTCTATATGAAGAAGACATCGAACATATTCTTGTAGAACGGGAGGAGGCTGAATATCTGCTGGCGTGTCTGCACGCAGCATTCCCCCCCTCTCTTTAACCATGGCCGATATTATTTCAAGCTGGGCGGGAGTCCGTCCGTTGATAGGAGAAAAAGGCAGGCCGCCGGCGGAGCTGTCCCGCCACGACGACATTTTTTATTCCGATTCCGGTTTGGTTACGATTGCGGGCGGCAAACTGACCGGCTACCGGAAAATGGCAGAACGGGTTCTTTCCTTTGTCTGCGAAAAGGGAAACCTGTTGTCTTCTCCTTCCCGCACGGAGGATATCCCTCTAACCGGAGGGGTTTTCGGCAGTGATTTTCATTTCGAATCGTCCCTGCAGGAGCTGAAAGCCTCAAAAGAAGCAGCATACCTGCCCGTTCACGCTGTGGAAGAGTACTTTTACCGCTACGGCCGCCATGCGGAAACAGTCATGCAGTTCATCCGTCAGGCAGACGGTCATTTGATTAAAGGCGAAGCCGCTTATACGATCGAACACGAGTCAGCGTGCACGCTGATGGATTTTTTTGAGCGACGCACGAGCCTGGTGCTGTTTGATCCCAATAGAGCCGGGTCTTCCCTCGAGGAGGCAGCCGAAGTTTTCGCCGCACGCCTTCACTGGGATCCGGCACGAACCTCTTTAGAAATAGAAAGCGTCCGCCGGTTTATGCAAGAGTCCCTTCAGTTCAAACAGGAAGCGAGGCAGGCATGATGATGAATGCTGTATATTTAACGGACAAAGAAACGCTCGCATACAGGCAGACAGAAACTCCCCGTCCCGGCCCGCATGAGCTGCTGTTAAAAATAGGCGCCGTGGGAATCTGCGGATCGGATCTGCGGATTTTTAAAAACGGCGATAAACGGGTGCAGTTCCCGCGTATTACCGGCCATGAAATAGCGGGAGAAATTGCAGCGGCCGGCAGTGAAACGGCCTTATGGAAAAAAGGAGATATTGTTACGCTTGGTGCTCATATCCCCTGCGGAACATGCCGGTACTGCCTTCAGAACCTGGGGCACCACTGCCGGTACGGAGAATCAATCGGTTATCAGACAGATGGTGGATTTGCAGAATATATGCTCCTGCCTAGAGCTTTTGTGGAACGGGGATCGATTCAGCGGGTGGCAGCCGATGTTCCTTTTTCGGAAGCAAGCCTGTCCGAACCGTTCGCCTGTGTATTAAGCGGACTGAAAAAAGTAAAAGCAGCGGCCGGCCAGACTGTTGTTGTTTACGGTGCCGGCGCGATCGGATGTATGTATATCGCGGCGTTAAAAAAGATCGGGGCTGAAAAAGTAATTGCGGTGCAGCGTTCTGCCCCAAGACGCCAATTCGCGCTGAATTTTGGAGCGGACCTCTGTCTGGATCCGGCTACAGAGAATGTGGAGCAACGAATAATGGAAGAGACAAACGGCTATGGCTGCGATACCGTTATCGTGACTGCCCCCTCCTCAGCGGTACAGCAGGAAGCGCTCACGATCGTGAAAACGCTTGGCAATGTGCTGTTTTTTGCCGGGCTCCCAAAAGGAACGACAGGCGGGCTGAACACCAATCTTATTTTGTACAAAGAACTGAATGTATGCGGAACCCACGGAGCATCCAAAGCCTGCCATTTCGAAGCGGTGCAGTGGATTAACGAACGCCAGCTTCCGTTTGCACAACTGATTACCCATACATTCCCTCTCTCTGAAACCGAATCCGGATTTCAGGCGGCCCTCGGTAAAGACGGGCTGAAATGTGTGATTACTCCTCACGGAGAGGGCTAACGAAAGGCATATATAAAGAAAGGAAAAATAGACAACTACGCAATACAACCAGGTGTTCACTTCCATCACCAGACGTACGCTTTCGGCAGGCCATGCCTCAGCTAAAGAGAGAAGAACACTCTCTTTAGCTTCACCGATGGCTGTTCTGCCTGAGTCGACGTCTGGTTATTTTGCGCGTTCTTCCTAGGTTTTTTAATAAAATTAATGTTTCTATGACAAAAAAACTTTATCCCCCTTCAAGGGGAGATAAAGTTTTTTTAATTTCTTCATTTTATTCTTCTCTTACAACCCGCACTCCATAGGGTTCAAGCGAACAGTCACCCTGCACAGATTCCTGATGAATCAAATCCCATCCTTTTTTACCGCTGAGAGAAAATGTTTTTTCTTCTTTTGTGAAATTCAATAGAAACAGGTAGGAATGTTCATCCTTCACTCTTCTCTGAACAGTCACTCCGCGGGGAAGCTCGGTTTGTATATTTTTTTCTATGCCTGCTTCTTCTACTATCTGTTTTAGAAAATCAGTGTAGAAGGCCTCTTCTGTCCGGGCTGCGATATAATACGCCTTCCCTTCTCCAAACGTATTCACTGTTACGGCAGGCCGTCCCTTATAGAAATCTTCATCATAGGAAGCCAGTGATTGGCCGACTCCAGGTGAATCAAATCGCACAGCTCTTTGAGTTGGTAAGATTGATTGCTCATCTTTCCGGCTGTAAACGTTAATTGATTGGTCTGGCCGTCATGAAGAGAATCAATTTCTTCCGACCAAATACCAAGCACGTTTCGAAGCGGACCCGGAAGGCCTCCCAGCCAGACAAGGTCGTTTTCATCCACGATTCCTGACCAATATGTGGTAACAAGGGTCCCACCTCTTTTTACAAAGGTCTCGATTTTCTCGGCTGTACCAGGCTTTATCATATAAAGCATCGGCATAACAATCAGATCATACTGATCGAGACTCTGTTCCGAGTCGATTACATCAACAGCGACGCCCATATCCCATAAAGGCCGGTAGAATTCCTGAACCGTATCTTCATAGCCCGGTCCAATATTCCTCGGACCCTGTGCTTCATTAATCGCCCACCTGTTTTCCCAATCATAAACAAGTGCTGTCTTCGGATGACTTACAGCGCCGGTAATTTCCTGAAGTCTTTCCAAGGACTCCCCAACCTGTGTCACTTCTTTAAACACTCTGGTATTTTCATGCCCTACATGATCAACAACAGCTCCGTGGAATTTTTCACTGGACCCCTGGCTCTTTCTCCATTGAAAATACTGGACAGAATCAGACCCGTGTGCGATTGCCTGAAGAGAAGCTAGATGATGCATTCCCGGTTTTTTCAGCGTACTTAAAGGCTGCCAGTTTGTGTTGCTTGGCGTACTTTCCATAAGTAAAAAGGGCTGGCCGCCTTTAATGCTCCGCTTAATATCATGCAGAAATGCTGTTCTCGAGGCCTGTACTGCCTCTTCCTGATTATCATGCCAGGTCGGATAAGCATCCCAGGAAACAATGTCCACGACATCTTTAAACTTCCAATAATCCAATCCTTCATATTCTTCCATGAAATTCGTTGTAGCCGGAAGATCAGGCCGCTTTTCTTTTAACGGTGCTGCTTCCCACTGATAAAAATCCACAGTCTGATCCGTTGTGTAACGCTTCCAATCTAAAGTAAGGCCGTGCACAAGCGACTCACCCAGGGGAGATGGGGATTCAATCTGCTCCCAGCTCGTATATGTGTGACTCCAAAACGTAGTCCACCAGGCACTGTTCAGTGCATCCAGCGTTTCATATTTATCTTTCAGCCAGTGACGAAATGCAGACTGGCAGGTAGAGCAATGGCAGTCTCCCCCGTATTCATTAGAGATATGCCAGCCTATAACGGCAGGATGATCTCCAAATTCCGCGGCCAGCTGATCAGCCATCTGTCTCACTTTTTTTCGATATACTGGAGAAGTTAAACAATGGTTATGTCTAAGTCCATGCAGATTTTTTGTTCGATCTGCGTTCGTCCGCAGTACTTCAGGATATTTCTCTGACATCCACGCGGGTCTTGAGCCGCTCGGCGTTGCTAGAAATACGCTGATACCATTTTTATACAGACGGTCCAACACGTCCTGCATCCAGTCAAAAGTGTAGTGATCTTCTTCCGGTTCCAGCGACACCCATGAAAATATCCCCACCGACATCACATTGCATTTAGCCAGCTTCATTAATCGTACATCCTCTTCAAGTATATCTGGACGATGGAGCCACTGTTCCGGATTGTAGTCTGCTCCGTGCAGAAGGTTTGGAAAATAGGATTGTGTTTTTGTCATAATATTACCCCTTTATTATTATTTAAGCTGCAATACCTGCTTCTGAGAAAATAAGAAATACAATAAGCATGGCTATTACCGCTGCAAAGCCGACTGGATAGACCAGCTTCCACGGCGTCATATCAACTACTTTTTTATCTTCCAGCTTATATGCTGTTTCTCTAGGCTTTATCTTCCCGATAACGAGCATCAATACTGTACAAATGACAAACATTATAGCAAGAATATGGAGAAAATGAAGACCGGTGTCCCAAAATAGCTGCGTACTGGCATAAACGCTGATAAACAACACTAAAGAGATTTTGCTGCAATCGCCGGCACCCGCTTCGTTAAATAACCAATTAATATAACAGTGAATATAGGTACATTATAAAAACCATTGACCATCTGGAGATACTGAAAAAATCCCTGCGGTACAAGAGCAATTAAAGGCGCTACGCTCATAGCGAATATAGCTAACAGAGTACCTATAACCTTCCCGTCTCTAATTAGCTTGGAGTCTGGAGCATTAGGCTTAAAATATGGTTTATAAATATTCAGCACAATTAAAGTAACCGTCGAATTCAGTACAGAGTTAAATGAGGATAAGATAGCTCCAAATAGAACCGCTGCGAAAAATCCAACAAGAGGCAGAGGCAGTACCTCATTTACAAGTGCTGGATACGCTTCCATTGAAGTCATATTTGCACCAAACATATTGTAAGCAATGATACCGGCAAAATTAAAAAAATGGGACCCGCAAGCTTTAAAAATGCTGCAATTAAAAGACCTTTCTGGCCTTCTTTTAAGTTTTTTGCCGCAATGGCCCGCTGCATAATATGCTGAGACATTCCCCAGTAGTATAAATTTACTAAAATCATACCCGTAAACATTGTTCCGAATGGAACTGGATCACTTTCTCCTCCAACCGCATTTAACTTTTCAGGAGTATTGTCCATAATACTTCTAAAACCAGCGACAGGAGAGCCATCCCCTAATGTCATTAATCCAAGGAGCGGAATTAACAATCCTCCTAAGATTAAGCCGATTCCATTAATCGTATCGGATACTGCAACGGCCTTCAATCCACCGAATATGGCATATAACGAACCTATCGTTCCAACTACCCACACCGTTATCCACAATGCTGTAGTGGAACTGACCCCCAGCATTTCAGGCACATTAAACATTGTACTTAATGCAACGGCACCAGAATAAAGAATAGGCGGAAGCAGATTAAATATGAACCCAAAAAGAAAAAGTATTGTAACAAATTGTTTGGTAGCGCTGTCAAATCGTTCCTCTAAAAAGTCAGGAATCGTTGTAATACCACCTTTTAAGTATTTAGGAGAAAGTAAAAAGCTACAATAACCAGCGCAATAGCTGAGCCGACTTCCCATCCCATAGAGGACATATTGAACTCATAGCCTTCAGCGTTTAAACCGATCAATTGTTCAGTAGATAAGTTGGTCAGCATTAACGAGCCGCCTATCACCCATGCTGTTAAGCTTCTTCCTCCTAAAAAATAACCGTCTGATGTTTCCAGGTCCTCTTTTCTTGTTTTTAAGTAAGATATTAACGCTACAAGTAAAGTGAAAAACAAAAAGGATAAAATCGTTAGTACGCCCATCTTTATTCCTTCTTTCTGATATTTACCGAATAAATATTTTAGTAAAATTTTACTTAATGATTAAGATACCACATCAAGTAACCGTTTTCAATATTTTTTCAAAAAACGCAATAAAAAAAGCCCGGACTGCTTCGTCCAGGCTTCATCTCTATTCATTTATTTATAATTCGGAAGCCAATCTCCATGCGCTTCAAATAAATCATCACAAAGCGAAACAATATCATCCAATGATAATTCTGCCGAAGTATGGGGATCAAGCATAGCCGCCTGATAGACATACTCTTTTTTTCTGGTTCTATTGGCTTCCATGGTTAACAGCTGGGTGTTAATATTTGTTCGATTTAAAGCGGCAAGCTGTTCAGGCAGCCTGCCGGCATGGGTTGGAGTGACCCCATTGCGGTCTACGAGGCAGGGAACTTCTACTACTGCATCAGAAGGAGATTACTTATAAGCCCGCCGCTGTTTAATACGTTTCCGGCAATGCGTGTTGGTTGATCCGTTTCCATTGCTTCGATGATATGAGAAGCATATTCTCTGGAGCGTTCGTGTGTTAACGACTCATCATGAATAATACTGTCCCTTCTTGCTTCCCATTCTGAAATCTGTGTTTCACAGCGTCTCGGATACTCATCCAATGGAATATTGAACCTCTCAATTAATTCCGGATAGGCTGATTTAATAAAATAAGGATGATACTCTGCATTATGTTCCGAAGACTCTGTAACATAATAGCCGAATTTATCCATCAACTCAAAGCGCACCATATCCTCATGCTTTCCTTTTTGTTTTTCTGCAGCCCGCTTTTTTATTTCAGGATAAAGATCTTCGCCGTTTCTTGATACGTCAAGAAGCCAGGCCATATGGTTAATTCCTGCAATGGTTGCTTTTACATCTTTCTGGGATATATCCAAATGATCAAACAACTCTGGAACACATACCTGCACACTGTGACACAAACCTACCGCCTGCACATTCGTCTCTTTTGCAATAATTCCCGTTAGTGCCGCCATAGGATTTGTGTAGTTCAACAGCCAGGCATCGGGCAGACTTCTTCTATGTCTACTGCAATATCAAGCATCGCCGGCGCTGTGCGGAGTGTCCTAAATAAGCCGCCTACCCCTATAGTATCCCCGATTGTCTGCTGAAGGCCGTACTTTTTCGGTACTTCAAAATCAATAACTGTAGACGGCTTATACCCGCCGACCTGAATAGCATTAATAACATAAGAAGACCCTTTTAAAGCTTCTTTCCTATTCAAATATTTATGAATATGAACGTCCGCATCCAGCTGTTTTTTCAAATGCTGCAGAAGCTGATAGGATTCATCCAGCCTTCTTTCATCAATATCGTATAGTGCAAATTCCATACCTTTAAGAGCCGGAGTAAGCATACAATCTCCCAGTATATTTTTCACAAAAACGGGCTTCCTGCTCCGACAAAAGTTAATTTAGCCATTCTATCCACATCTCTTTCTTTATTATTTTACTGCATTCAGTACAAGTAATGTCGTTTGATAGTCTCCCTGTTTCTTCCATGTATACTCATGCTGGAGGGGAAGTCCTGCGTGCATGAGCTCCGATCCATAAAACGACTCACCGCTGTCTTCTACTCGATAAAGTGTATCTTCCAAAAGACCTTTAAAGTAAAAACGAGGTATACCGGGATTTGGTTTCTCCAGAATCTGATATCTGGCAGCCACTGCCTGCTGCCCGCTTTCGTCTACAACCATCCAGCTCGTTACATTGCCATCTCCTTCGAAAGGACTTTCTAATCGATAAAAACGTCCTTCCTGCAGAACAGTCCGGTATTTTTTGTAAAAGCTCACTTGATCCTTCAGCACATTCAGATCTTTTTCTTTTGTAATATCAAGCTCGTAGCCGAAATTCCCAAAAAAGGAAACGCGGGCTCTTGTCTCCAGGCTCGCTGATCTATGCACCTGGTGATTAGGCACATCAGAGACGTGCGCTCCCATTGTTTTAATGGGGTATAAAAAAGAAGTACCATATTGTATTTTCAGACGTTCTACTGCATCGGTGTTATCACTTGTCCATGTCTGCGGAGCATAATAAAGCATCCCCGGATCAAAACGACAGCCCCCGCTGGCGCAGGATTCAAATAAAACATCCGGAAAATCCGATGTGAGACGTTCATACAGATCATATACACCCAGCACATAGCGGTGGGCAATTTCCTGCTGTCTTTCCGCCGGATATCCTGCTGACATTATTTCTGTCAGCGGACGATTCATATCCCATTTTATATAGCTTATTGGAGCGTCTTTCAGCACAGAAGCTATCTGATTGTACATGTGATCGACTACTTCTTTTCTGGAAAAGTCGAGAACAAATTGATTTCTTCCGTGAGAAGCACGCCGACCTTCAGCCTGCAGCAACCAATCCGGATGCTGCTTATACAACTCACTTTCCCTGGAAATCATTTCCGGCTCAAACCAAAGGCCAAAATCCATTCCTGTGGCTGTTACTTTATCAGCCAGGCCCTTCACTCCATGAGGAAGCTTCCGCGTATCTGCAAACCAGTCCCCTAAAGACGTCGTGTCGTCATCCCGCTTTCCAAACCAGCCGTCGTCGAGAACAAACAGCTCAATGCCGCATTCTTTGGACTGTTCTGCCATTTCTACAATTTTGTCTTCTGTAAAATCAAAGTAGGTGCCTTCCCAATTGTTAATGAGCACCGGCCGCTCCTTATCACGCCACTTCCCACGTACTAAACGATTTGAAAATAGATCATGAAACGTATGGCTTAATCCGTTCATTCCTGAATTGGAATAAACCATTACTGCCTCCGGCGCCTGAAAGGTCTCTCCTTTCTGCAAATGCCAGGAAAAATCAAAATCATTCAGGCCAATCATTGCACGGCTCGTTTCAAAGTGATCTACTTCTACCTGGGCTTTAAAATTACCGCTGTACACCAGGCTCACGCCGAACACTTCACCCGTATGCTCGGTAGTATGAGGTCGCTTCAGCGCAAAAAATGGATTATGCTGGGCACTGCTTATCCCTCTTGTGCTCCCAATCTGCTGAATCCCTTCTTCAAGCTGCCTCGTTTTCACATGCCGCTCCCTGGCCCATGCACCGGATAAATGAATCATTTCATAATCACAATCCGGCATGTCAACACTCAGGCTCATTCCTTTAGAAAGCTTTACCGGATTTTCCCCATGATTGGTAAAAGCACTGTTCCTGGCAATAACGCCTGTTTCTTCAAATATGGTATAAGATAAATGTATATCCATATTCAGCCTGTTATCATGCAGTCTGACAACTAATGTAGATGCTTCTTCATCATTTTCTGCATAAACAGCCGGCAGTCCCTCCAGCTTTGGCTTTCCGCTGGAAATGGTATAGTCTGTGAACTCAAATTGAGTGATCCGGCTTCCATCCTCCTGCTCGATATGAAAAGCCGGTTCCCTAAAGTCAGATGTACCATAAGAAGGAAATTCCTGTCTTATCGTCTCCAGGGAAAAATCAAGGTCCCCTTCATAAACTGCAGCTGTGTTGGATCTTGCTTCTATTCGATGTAAATGAGAATAATCGTCACGATGCGTCAGTTTTTTTCCATAATATAAGTGTCCCAGCTGTCCATTTTGAAGCACTCTGAATATATAGCTGACTTGTTTAGACTGTAAATGAAACGTTTGCGTCGACGAAGTGTAATGAATTGGCATAAGTCATCCCCCACAGTAAACAATATTATTTAATAGACCCCTGCGACAGCCCTTCAATAAAGAACCGCTGCAGTAATAGAAATAGAATAGTCATTGGCAGAAGCGCAATCAGCGATGCTGCTGCTACCAGACTCAAGTTGGATGTGTTTTCTCCAAAAAGCTGTTTAACGCTACCGTTAGCGTCTGTACATTTGAATCCTGCAAAAAGAAAATCGCAAATTGGAAATCGTTCCAGATATATACGCAGGAAATGATCAACACTGTTGCCGTGATAGGCTTCAGCAGCGGAAATACAATTTTAAAGAAAATGGTTAAGGTCCCTGCTCCATCGATTTTTGCCGCTTCCTCTAATTCTTTTGGAATAGTGGCACGGATAAACCCGGCATATAGAAAGATTGTCATCGATAAGAATGCCGCTACATTGTTAAATACAGCTACAGATCTTGTATTCATCAGCCCCCAGTCAACTACCATTTGGTAGAGCGGCACAAGAACAGTCAGAGGCGGCACGATCATAACCGATATAAAAAAAATGTAAACAAATTTATTCAACTTTGTCTGTCTGCGTGCCAGAGGATAAGCTGCCAATGATCCGCAGATTATAAGCAAGACAGCAGCAAAAAATGTAATAGTAGCTGAGTTAAATAAAGCCAGCCCTAAATCCGCTCTTTCCCAGGCCGTCACAAAATTCTCAAAGCTTATTTGTTCGGGAAAGCCCACATAGAGCTGAAATCTCCAGGTGCTTTAAATGCCGTAGTGATCAGAATATAAAGCGGAATAATATGAAGAATCGAGATCAACGCTGCCAGCGTATTAAGCATGAACTTTGTTTTCTGCTGATGGTTTTCATTATGCCTCTACCTCCTTACGTCTTAAGTAAATAACCGCGGTAACCGTAATAACAAGAATTAATACGACCATCAGAACCCCTTGAGTTGCTGCATAACCTGCATCCTGTCTATCAAAATAGAGAGTATACATAAAGGTCGACATTGACTGGGAAGCATTTCCCGGTCCGCCTCCTGTCAATGCTATAATCACATCAAACAATTTCAGGCCGCCGATAACATTAAGAACTACATTAATGGTTATGGAAGGCATCAGGAGAGGAATAGTTATGTTTTTAAACTGCGCCAGTTTTGAAGCACCGTCCATGCGCGCAGCTTCATAGTATTCTTTCGATATACTCTGCAGACCCGCTAAGAAAATAATCATAGAAATACCAACAAATTGATACGTATTAATGAACACAATGATCCATGGGTTGAGGTCAGGGTTATTTAATAAGTTCATTCGTTCAAAACCAGTGCCATAACGAGGTCATTAATGGCCCGCCCTGGTAGGCAAACATAAAGTACCAGATATACCCCATAATGAGAGGGCTGATAATAACCGGAAGATAAACGATCGTTCGCGTAACCGCCTTCATTTTTATACTCTGGACCAAAAGCATGGCGTATAATAACCCAATCGTCATTTGAAAGAAAGTGCTCCCTCCATACAGCAAGGTGTTACCTGCCACCAGCCATGTGGTTGGATCACTAAACATTCTGGTGTACTGGTCCAGCCCTACAAAGTTCATCGTTTGGGAAAAACCGTCCCAATCCGTAAATGAAATACGCAGGCCACTGATAAATGGAAATACAATAAAAATAAAGATAAATGCTAGAGCCGGCACATACATGATCCATAGTGAAGATTCTTTTTATTTTTTGCTTTTGGTTTTTTGGCAGCGGCTAATTTTTATCAAGCGGTTCTACTTTGTTCATTTTTCACTCCATTCTATGCTTCATAGACCAAATAACTTGCCTGAAAAAAGGAAGAGCCCAATAAATGAGCTCTGATTAATTAGTCTCTGCCGTTATTCCTGCTGCTCCAGCTCTTCGACTTCTTCTTCACTTAGTTCTTCTTCCTCTGCTTCTTCAAGGCTTTCTCCTTCTTCTACGCCAACTTCTTCACGCAGACGGTGGTATTCTGATTCCATCTGAGCCGAAACCTGTTCAGGCGTCATGGAGTCTGCAAGCAGTTCCTCCCCTGTATTTCCAATCACGTCCCACATCCCGCTCGAAATACACGCGGTCAAAATACGGTTCCACTTCCACATCTGCATATGGTTCCATCGATTCTTCATAGTAGTGATTTACGTCTACTCCATCCAATGGCGAAGGCATGGAAGTCGCTTCTGCAATGCGTGCTGCATTTTCATCTTCGGCCATAAAATCAAGAAACTGGAGCGCTTCTTCTTTTGCTTCCGATTCATTCCAGACTGCAAGAGTATGACGCTCTCCTCCAATCCAGCGCTGTCCGTCTTCACCGTGGATAGACGGTACCGGGATAGCCCTACCTCGACGTCCGGGTTTAATTCAGTAACGTCTGCACCAAAAGATCCACCTGTAAAAATAAAAGCAATCTCATTTTGTGCCATCAGTTCTGCAGCCTGGCCTCCTCTAGCCGTCACTGCGTCCTCATTAATCAGTCCTTCGTCCTGCATAATTTTAACTGCTCCGGAAGAAACGTATAATTTGACCAGTCAAACGTTCCATTCATTAATTCCTCTTCATAGTTTTCTTCACCGTCTACTGTTAACAAAGGAGTTGCCATCTGATCAAAATACTGGGCAATGGAGCCTGCCTCTGATTGAGCCATAAACATCGGCGTTACCTCTCCATCGCTTTCCTCTTTTAACGTCCGCATCGCTTCCATAAGCTCATCAAACGTATTAGGAGGTTCAATTCCGTATTCCTCTAACAAGGTGGCATTATAGCTGATACCGTCCAATGCCTGGTTGAGCGGGAACGCATAAAGCTTTCCATCTTCATCTTTGAGTACTCCATCCATCGTTTCATCCAGACGTTCTGCCCACTCTTCACCGGATAAATCTTCTGTGTAGTCTCCGTAACGTGTTTGAGACCACCCATGGGTGTCAAATAAATCCGGCATATCATTGGAAGCCATCCGTACTCGAAGCGTGCTTTCATATTCAGCTCCCGGCAGATTAACATCTACTGCAATTCCTGACTCTTCCTCGAATTCGCTGACAAGTTCCTCAAATGCCTGTTTTCTGATTCATTTTGAATGTTAGAAAATAACGTAAGCTCTCCATTTTCACCGCTGCTGGACCCTCCGCCGCATCCGGCTAATACAACTGCTGCAGTCACAAACGGTACTGGCATTATCCATTTTCTCATTATAAAACCCTCCCAGATTATTTTGCTTTTTTTATATGGTGTCCGCAGCTTTCACTTTCACGAACAATTAACTCCGTTGGATAGGTGATTGTTAATGGAATAGTTCTTCCTTTTACTCGTTCGAGCAGGAGCTGAACGCTCCGTCTTCCCATTCTTTCTTGTGTACCTTGATGGTCGTTAGGGCAGGCGTCATGTAAGCCGCAGTTTCTACGTCATTGAAACTACTACTGCTATATCTTCCGGTATGCGGAGAAAGTTTCTCTAAGCGCTCGTATCGCTCCAATGCCATTGAATCACTAGCTGCAAACAACGCTTCAGGCATTCGGCCATCGCTGATCATTTTTTTCATTAATCGGTAGCCCTCTGCCATGGAGAAGTACCCTGAATAGATTTGTATGTAATCGGCCAACCCTCTTCCTTCATAAAATCCTTATACACTTCTCTTCTTTGTTCCTTGCATTCCCTGCTTCCAAGAAGACTGTATTCATGTTCAGCACCCCCTATGAAACCAATATCCCTGTGGCCCAAAGAAGCTAAATGCGTAAGTGCCTGCCGGGCCGCTTTGTTAAAATCAAAATGAACAAAATCGAATTCCTGGTCCTGGCTGCTGCCGCTGTAGTTCACGTAAACAATATTATTATTTTTAGCTCCAAGCTTTCGCAGCACATCTATATGAATGTTTCCCATTACTACAAATCCTTCAATGTTACTATAAGAGCTTCTTCGAAAACCTGCGGGAGCCTGATCGTTTGAATGTCATGAAAACCATTTACCGCAAGCTCTTCTTCAATTCCCTGACGCAGTGGAAGAAAATAGGGATCGTTCTGTTCTTCGAGCTGAGTCTGAAATGAAACGATAGCAATTTTTCCGTGTTTTTATTTTTTAGTTCCTTATACTTACGTTTACGCATTGTTTGATACCCTAATTCATCGGCAATCATAATAATTTTGCTCTTTGTTTCTTCACTTACCGAGAGAGTGCTGTCTTTATTTAAGACTCTCGAAACCGTAGAACTGGACACTTTTGCATTTTTTGCAATATCACGTATCGTCGCCATAACTCCCTCGCTTCTTTAGTAAATTTTTACTTGTTTTTACTAGGTTATCATATTAAGCAAGCGCTTACAACTATTTTTTAGAAAATTAATTTTATTTTATTTAATTAAATAAAAACCTTTTAAATTAAGGTTTTTAGTGTATAAAAGGAAGATGACGGACTAAGTTTATTAGTAAAACAAAGTAAATAAATAAGTAATTATGAGTAAATATTTACTTATATTACTGCACAAAAAAAACAGCTTAGACATTAATCTAAGCTGTTTCCTATAGTTACTTTAGACGTTTACTGCTTTCTCGTATAATTAAATCAGTAGCTACCTCCACTGTTTTACTTACTTCCCTGCGACCGGAGAGGCGTTCATTTATGAGATCCACAGCTGTTTCCCCCATTAATTCTGTATAGACTTTTACTGTCGAAAGCGGGGGATACATGAATTTGGAAATACTTATATCGTTAACACTCACAAGACTCAGGTCATCCGGGATCCGCTGCTTTTCTTCATGCAGCGCACGCATACAGCCAACTGCCATCGTATCGTTAGCCAAAAACAATGCGGTGGGACGGTTTTCTTTTTTTGTTTCTTTAAGAAGCTGCTTGGTAAGGTTATAGCCGTCCTCTACGCTGAATCGGCCTGTATAAATAGTTGATGCATCCAGATCGTGAGACTGCATGTATTTTTTAAAAGTCGTTTCGCGCTGGTCTTTGATGGGATGTTCTTCAAGGCGGTAGGTTTCACGACCTCCTATGTAGCCAATATTATGGTGGCCTCCGGCTGTTAAATAGTCCATGATTTTACGGGTAACCTTTTTAAAATTAGCGATGACTGCATCATGAGTGTCTGCAGCTGGGTTCGAATCTACAAATACGATAGCATCAGTATAGCTGCCGAGCTTCTTCGCCTGCTCAGGACTAAATTTACCAACGGCAACAATTGCTTTAATCGCCTCCTGGTCCTGTTTAATAAAATCATCATAAACATACTTATTGTAGTTTATCTGCAGAGCTTCACAGCGATTTTCAATACCAAGCCGGATGGACATATAATATAAGTCTTCCAGCTCTTCTTTTTCCGTATACCAGTGAATAATCGTAATGGAACCATTTTGGGGTTTTTTCTTCGTATGTTTCTTATAGTTGAGCTCTTCGGCCGCCTGAAAAATCCGCTTTTTCGTTGATTCTGCTACAGAGAGAGTCTCATCATAATTCAGGACTCTTGATACAGTAGCAATGGACACCCCTGCTTTTTCAGCGATGTCCTTAATGGTCGTCATATTTGCGTCATCCTTTCCGTCCTTAAAAGCTACCCGCCTAATTTTTGCACAAAGAAGCGAAACCCTTCCTGTCCATCAGCATTTCTTTTAAATACTCCGGCATCGTGCAGCACTTTGAGAAATTTCTTACCAACGGCTTTTTGAAGATAGCCTTCTATATTAAGCTCATTTGTTTCTTTATACTGCCGTTTTAGTTCCTCTGCCCATGACTGATGCTTATCGGCAGCACTATTGATGTCTCCCTGAATAAATTGTTTAATCTCATTCAGTTCTTCCACTAAACGTTTAGGAAGAACCGCAAGTCCCATCACTTCAATTAAGCCGATATTTTCTTTTTTTATATGATGAACGTCCTGGTGGGGATGGAAAATACCGTTCGGATGATTGTCATCTGTCCGGTTATTCCGGAGAACCAAATCCATTTCAAATAATTCGCCCTTTTTTCTGGCAATCGGTGTAATTGTATTATGCGGGACATCTCCAGTAAAGGGAAGAATCATTCTTGTTTCATCTTTATACGTTTTCCACGCTTCCAGCACATACATCGATGCCCCAATTAAAGAATCGATATTTTCTGAGCGAAGACGAATCACGCTCATGGGCCACTTTACTGTTTCTGCCTCTACAGAAAAACCAGGCAGGCTGAAAGAGAAGTCTTTTTCTGCTCTTTCCAGAGCAAAGGAGTATCTGCCGCCCTGATAGTGATCATGGGAAAGAATCGACCCTCCTACAATAGGAAGATCTGCGTTGGACCCCATGAAATAATGCGGGAATCTTCCGACAAAAGTCAGCAGTCTTTGAAAAGCAGGGCGTCCTATCGCCATGTCCCGGTGTGTGCCACTTAATAGTATGCAGTGTTCACTGTAGTATATATAAGGCGAATACTGCAGATACCAGGGCTCACCTTCCAAAGACATTTCTATTAATCGATGATTGGAGCGCGCAGGATGGCCGATACGTCCGCCGTATCCTTCATTTTCCATGCAGAGCAGGCATTGCGGGTAGGATGTTTTTCCTTTAGCATGCTTTTCGGCTTCGATATCTTTTGGATCTTTTTCCGGCTTTGAAAGATTAATCGTGATATCCAACTTACCATACTCTGTTTCGTGAAAAAAATGTACGTTCTTTTCAATACGATCCATTGGAATATAATAAGAATCTTTGCTCAGCTGATAAAAATAATCCGTCGCTTTTACAGGAGCTTGTTCGTAGTAAGCCTCAAATGTTTTTTGAATTTGCGAAGGACTGGGCATAAAAATATTCATTACATCTGCTTTCCATTTTTCACGAAAATCCAATAGGTTCTCTATAAGCTGGCGGGATACGGCGTAATCAGTCAGGTTCTGCAGCAATACAGGGACAGTCTTATCGGCTGTTGCTTCCTGCGACGGAGCCGCAGACAGCTCCATTTTATCCATAACCTGGTTAAGAGCATAGCGTTCATCTCTATTTTCAATCAAGCCTGCTTTCACTGCCGCCTTTACTAAAGCATGAACTTCTTCGTTTATCGCAGTCATTTTTCCACCCCTTTCTGATAACCGTTAGGGGAATGACGGTGCCAGTTCCATGCATCCGCTATAATTTTATCGATTGTTGTGCGCTGCGGATTCCACCCAAGTGTGTCTTTTGCTTTGCTTGAAGAAGCTACCAGCTGAGCCGGATCCCCCGCCCTTCTTTCACCCGTACGAACAGGTATTTCAAAACCGGTGATCTTTCGTGCTGCTTCCACCATCTGTTTCACGCTGAATCCAGCGCTGCTTCCAAGGTTAAACACATTGCTCTTTTCCCCTCGGTTTAAATAATCCAAAGCAAGGATATGCGCTTCAATTAAATCCTCTACGTGAACATAGTCTCTAATACATGTACCATCAGGCGTTGGATAGTCTGTACCGAATATAGTTATATGATCCCGCTGCCCTAAAGCTGTCTGCAGAATAATAGGAATCAGATGCGTTTCAGGGTTGTGGTCTTCCCCAATTTCACCGTTCTCCCTGGCGCCGCCTACATTAAAATAACGTAGTGAGACATAACGAATACCATACGCCTTTTCGCACCATTTCATCATTTTTTCCATCGCCAGCTTTGTTTCTCCATAGGGACTTTCCGGCTTTGTCTCTGCACTTTCATCTATCGGAATATGATCAGGCTCTCCGTAAACAGCCGCAGTGGAAGAAAATACTATAGAAGATACCCCATGAGCCGCCATGGCTTCAAGCAGTATTTGGGTCCCGTATACATTATTATCATAATAGTCCAGCGGTTTTTCCACTGATTCCCCTACCAGCGAAAAAGCTGCAAACATCATTACGTGGTCAATATTTTCTTCTGTAAACACTCGTTCAACTAATTCCCGGTCGCGGAGATCTCCTTTATAAAAAACGGCTGCTTCCGGAATAGAGGCCTTATGACCGGTTAGCAAAGCATCAAGCACAACAACACGTTCGCCTCGGTCTATCAACTGGCGAACGGCGTGCGAGCCAATGTACCCGGCACCTCCAGCAACTAAAATTGTCATCCCTGCACCCCTTCCATTTTCAGCTCTTTAACACCATCGCCGGCATCCGCCGGATAAAAAGAAGCTTCGTATCCAATTTTATCCTGATAAAGGTCTCCCACATTTTTAATAAATTCATCAACATGCTCTTTTTCTACAAAAGCAATGGCGCAGCCGCCAAATCCTGCCCCAGTCATTCTGGCTCCATTTACTCCAGACTGTTGCCAGGCTGCTTCCACAAGTGTATCCAGCTCCAGACCGGTTACTTCATAATCATTTTTCAGTGAGTCATGCGACGCATTCAGCAACTCTCCAAAAGACTTCCAGTCTTGATTCTGCAGGGCACTTACTGCTTTTTTTGTTCGTTCATTTTCTGTAATAACATGGGCGGCCCGTTTGAACACTGTTGGGTCTTCAATCGTATATTTCAGCTCTTCCCACATGTTTAATGTTACTTCTCCAAGGCTTTGAATATCTATATGATGTTTCAGGATTTGAAGAGCTTCTTCACACTCTTTCCGTCTTTCATTATAAGCGGAGCCTGCAAGCGTTCTTTCTTTATTTGTATTCATAATAAGTAAAGTATGAGTTTCGATTGGGAGCGGCGCATAGGTATATTCCAACGATTGGCAGTCAAGCTGCATGGCATGTCCCTTTTTACCAAATCCAATAGCAAATTGATCCATGATGCCGCTTTGTACACCAATATATTCATTTTCCGCCTGCTGAGCGTAGAGTACCAGCTGTTTCATTGAAAGGCCCCACTCTTCCCATTCATTAAATAAATAGGCGGCTGCGAGTTCTATAGAGGCAGACGAGGATAATCCGGCACCATTTGGTATGTTACCGATAAAATAAATATCATATCCACAGGAAAGACTAAAGCCGTTTTTCTGCAGAATAGATATAAGACTCTTTGGATAATTAGCCCAGCTGTGTTCTTTCTTATAGGTCACATCCGCTAATGTAAACGTAATTATTCCTTCAGATAAAAAATTACCTGAATAAAACCGGCAGGTATCATCCAATCGTGCAGCGGCATATACATAAGTTCCAATAGTAATAGCACATGGAAATACATATCCCCCGTTATAGTCTGTATGTTCTCCGATAACATTTACACGCCCGGGTGCAAAGAAACTGCGTTCCGCTCGACGTCCGAATACATTTTCAAAATCTGTCAAAGTGTCAGCACTCATCGTAATCGCTCCTTTTTAAACCTTCTTTTGCTAAGTATATCGAACCATTAGTAAAAATTCAATAAATTTTACTAAAATTTTAGTTTGTCTTTTTTATAACCCTTTAAAAAGACACCCTTTTCATTTTATTTCAGCATACGCTACACTTAGGGTATTCCATATAAAGGGGCCCTATCATGTTTGCAGAGTTGAAATCTATCATTCCTAATATTCAGCACACATCTGATATTTCTTACGACAAAGCAGCAGATTATGTATATTTCACGTTGGATGACGGTGACCGGGTTGCGGTAGAGCCGGGCTCTCTGACCCGCCGGGAGCTTGAAATACTGGAATTCTTTCTTGCTTCTGATAAATTGGAGCCTCCGGACCTTGCTGCAGACAGCTGGGAAGCCTATTTAAAAAGAGTCGGAACAGGCCGACCAAAAGATCTCGAGGCATTTAGTTATTTTCAATTTTTACATATAGAAGGAAAAGATATTGCCTCGTCCCGGTCCGATATCCATACTATTATTGACTCCTATTTTCAGCAGTCGTTCACTATTCTGGAAATCAGCAGCAGACAGGTTCTCGTTGTTCTTATGAGCCGGGAGCCATTTGAATACAGCGGATTTCATCAATTGAACTAGCAGAGATCATGACAAGCGACCTCCTTACTGATATGAAACTGTATGTCGGCCGCTACCTTCATCATACGGAGAGTCTCGTCGATATGTATGAGTTTGAAATTCATTTATTTTCTGCCTATCAGCGCCTGTTTCCTTCGTACAGGGGATTTAAAATGGCCGAACACCTGGTATTTGTCTTTCCTGGATTATCCGAGTCTTTCAAACGCCGGGCGGCTGCTTACTTGTTTGCACGGCTGGAGGCAGATTCGGAGACTATTTATACGCTCTATCACTTTTTCTTATCGAGTATGAATGTAAGCCATACGGCAAAAAATCTGCATCTCCACCGCAACACGCTGCAGTACCGCATCGACAAGCTGACATCGATGACGGGCATTGATGTACGGTATTTCCCTAATGCAGCGGCCTATTACTATGTTATTAAAACCATGTTCGCCGATGCTATCCGCTAAGCCTTCGTCAAAATGACGAAGGCTTTGTTTTTATTTTTGTGAAAGATGTCTGTATATTTACTAAAAGATAACGCTTACAATAAAACCTATCACACATAAACGAAAGGGGAACATATACATGGCTACGATTGATTTAAAAAATATCTATAAAAGCTACGACGGAGGAGATACAAACGCCGTTACAGATTTTAATTTAAACATTGAGGATAAGGAATTTATCGTATTCGTCGGTCCATCCGGGTGCGGTAAGTCTACTACACTTCTTCGTATGATTGCAGGGCTTGAAGACATTTCAGAGGGAGACCTCGTCATAGATGACGTGAAAGTAAACGACCTGCCGCCGAAAGACCGTGACATCGCCATGGTGTTCCAAAACTATGCTCTTTATCCACACATGATCGTATATGATAATATGGCATTCGGCCTGAAGCTAAAAAAATTCAAAAAAGACGAAATCGATAAGCGCGTACAGAACGCCGCTTCCATTCTGGGACTTGAAGAATACTTAAAAAGAAAACCGAAAGCGTTATCAGGCGTCAGCGCCAGCGTGTTGCCCTTGGTCGTGCCATTGTAAGAGATCCGAAGGTATTCCTGATGGATGAACCGCTTTCCAACCTGGATGCAAAGCTCCGCGTGCAGATGAGAGCAGAAATCATCAAGCTTCATAAGCGCCTGCAGTCCACCACTATTTATGTAACCCACGACCAGACAGAGGCCATGACGATGGCGACCCGTATCGTTATTATGAAAGATGGCTTTGTTCAGCAGGTCGGTTCACCAAAGCACGTGTATGATCACCCGGTGAATATGTTTGTTGCCGGATTCATTGGCTCTCCTGCGATGAATTTCCTGGAAGGAAAACTTGTCGAAAATAAATTCCATATCGGTGAAACAGTGCTGACCGTTCCGGAAGGAACGATGAAGAAAATCCGCCAGGGCGGTTATACCGATAAAGAATTAGTACTCGGTGTACGCCCGGAAGACATTCATTCTGAAGTCCTGTTTACTGATTCCTTCCCGGATTCCACGTTCCACCTCCCAATTGAAGTGGCAGAGATGAACGGAGCGGATGTTATCCTTTACAGCAATTTAGACGCCCAGGAAGTTGTAGCCCGTGTAGACTCAAGGGATAATGTATCGGTTGGGGACAGACTAAAAGTCGCGATTGATATGAATAAAGTGCACTTTTTCGATAAAGAATCCGAACAATCCCTTACAGACCATAAAACTCTGCAGGGTGCTACAGAAGCCGAAAAAGAATCCGTTAACTATTAAACGAAAGGCGGAAACGGCTTGCTCAAACGCAAGGGGTTCTGAACCATTCGCGCAGGAAGCCTGCTTCCGGAGAAGAATGGGAAGAATCCCCCAGCGTTTAGCCGTTGCAGCTGGACAACGAAAAGCGGAAGTCTCCGTTCAGCTCCTTAGCTTCTGGACCATCAGCAAGAGGAGCCCGCGACTCGCAGACAGATGGGAAGAAGGCTCACGGAGCTGGAGACTGCAGTTGGATCACGAAAAGCGAAAACGGCTTGATCCATTCTATAATTCTCATAGACCCTTTCTTTGATCCATTGGAAAAGGCGCCCCCGAGTGGTTATCCACTGTAGGGGCGCCTTTGTGCTGCGAATAGAATAAAATTTCCATTGTTGAAATAGAGTGCTGAAGCAGTAGGCTGTTTATTACTGCTGTTGCTGTATATAATGTGCTGCCGCGGTTAAATTCACCATCATCGTTCAGTAAAACTTCTTAAACAATGTAAGCCCTACCTTCTCTTACATTCTTACGGCTCTTTAGCCGATCCAGGTGATTAAGGTGTTTCTGTCATAAACCTTAGGTTGAATGCCAAAATATCTTTATCTATATATTTTTCACATTATATATTTTTTCTTCGCATATGAGAATCCTTTATTATACAAGAAGAAAAGGAAAATGTCTAGTCTATTCACGTAGTAGACAGATTCCCTCTATCCCGATATGCTAAACACAAACTTTAAAAAAAGGAGAAAAGTCGATGAATGCGTCACTCGAAACCCTATGGCTGCTTGGTATGATTATCGCATCCGCTGCCTCGCTGATTGCTGTTATTATACAGGACCTTACGGCGCTCGCCGTTTCGGTCTCGCTGCTTTTCACGCTGACTTATTTATTTCGTTCGAGCCGGATGAAAGAAGAAGGTCAGGAGAAGGAAGCTCGTTTTTTTAAAGAATCAGCCTTTTTTTCTTCATCTGTTTTCTCCTTGCCGCCGCCAACGCGCTGACCATGCCCTGATTGCAGCTATCAGCCCAAATATTCGCTTTCTTCACGCTCCAATGTCCGCTGAACCGCTTCCTCATGCGTCGTATACACGAAGTTCTCGTACTTGTCCCGCCAGCTGTGCAGCGCCTTTACATAAAGGACAGCTGTTACTATCACCAGACCCGCAACCGCAGGGAAGAACCAGCCGGACACCACCCCTCCTGCGTAGGCTGCACCAATCGGCGAAAATACAAGATAAGCCAGTATAACGAGACTAAATAAAATAATCGTGACCGGCAGACTGTACTTCCACGGCGTCATATCTACTTTGGCGTTAGCATAAAATTCATGCTCTTTTTCCAATGGCTGCAGCCAGCCCGCGATCAGCATAATTCCCGTTTCGATGACAAAGAGCATCGCAGAAATATGAACAAAATTAATAGGAATTTCTACCCCGAAGAATGTCGGAAGCCCCCATAATAGAAAGTAGTAGGCAATCACATGAAAAATAATGACAATTTTTGCCCCGATAGCGGGTACCCTTTTTGTAAATACACCAACGAGCACAACGGTAATAATCGGAATGTTAAAAAAACCGGTAAATTCCCTGATAATGTTCCACAGTCCGTCCGGTGCATTCATAAGCATGGGTGCGACAAAAAAGGATATAAGTGCAAGAATCGTTCCGAACCATTTGCTTACCCGGATCATCTGGGTGTCCGTTGCCTGTGGATTTATCCCCGCTTTATAAATATCATAGGCAAACATGGTGGATGCACTGTTTAACAGCGAATTAAAGCTCGAGAACACCGCCCCAAGAAGCATGGCCAGAAAAAAGCCGGACAGGAAACCAGGCAGCAGATTCGCTACAATCGTTGGGTAGGCTAAATCAATCGGCTCCAGCTGCGCGCCGTATAAGTGAAAAGCAATGACACCCGGTATCATCATCATCAGAGGCACCAGCAGCTTATAAAAACCGGTTAAAAGTGCTCCCTTCTGTCCTTCTGCGAGGCTCTTGGCCCCAAGCGTCCGCTGAATCACGTATTGGTTGGTGCCCCAATAGAAAAGATTCATAAATATCATGCCGGTGAAAATCGTTCCAAATGGAATAGCGTCGTCTCTTGATCCGATGGCATTCAGCTTTTCCGGATGCGTTGTCGTCATCGTGTAAATCCCATCAAAAAAGCTCCCGCCCCCAAGACTGACTAATCCAATAACAGGGACAATCAATCCAACGAGAAGCAGCCCAATGCCATTCAATGTATCTGATATGGCCACAGCCTTCAACCCTCCAAAAATAGCGTAGGCTGCGCCAATTAAACCAATCATCCACACCATTATCCATACCGCCTGATCAATGGAAATCCCCATTAAACCAGGAAGATCAAATAGCTGCAGAACGGCAATGGCTCCTGAATACAGAACGGAAGGAATCGTCACAAAGCCGTATCCAAGCATAAACAATACAACTACATAGCGCCGGACCCCGTCATCAAACCGGCTGCTCAGGAAGCCGGGAAGTGTCGAGAAAGCACCCCCGAGATACCTCGGGAGCAGAATCAGGGCAAGAATAACGACAGAAAAGGCCGCCGTGACTTCCCATGCCATATTGGACATGTTGGCACTGTATGCCTGCCCGTTTAATCCAATCAGCTGTTCAGCAGAAAGATTAGTGAGCAAAAGAGAACCTGCGATAAAGCCTCCCGTTAATCCTCTTCCGGCTAAGAAATAGCCATCCGAACTGTTTACCTGATTTTTTGTTTTTATGTAAGAATAGACAGCAATAAGCCCCATAAAGAAAAGACAGGAAATAATAGTAAATATCAGACTGTCCATCGCTTTGCTTCCCTTCCTTTAAGTCTGCACCTGCAGCCATTCCAATTAATTATTTATTCACGCTTCTGACGGAATGTAAACCTTTTTACAGACATTTCCATCAAAGTATAAGGAAGCGTTTACCTGAATTTTCTAATTCTTTTGTCAAAATACCCTTGCACAGATGCAAGGAAGTTGTTAGAATTTTTGACAAACACTTTTATCCTTTATCAAAGCAAAGGAACTGTGCATTATATCATCTGGAGGCCCGTCGTTATGATTACATTCTTTCTGTCTATTGCCTTGCTTATAGCAGGGTATATTTTTTATGCTTCTTTTGTGGAAAAAGTCTTCGGAATCGATAACAGCAACCAGACTCCTGCCTATGAGAATCCCGGAGATTCTGATTACGCACCGCTCAGCTGGTGGAAAGGCAGCTTAATCCAGCTGCTGAATATTGCCGGACTCGGTCCGATTTTCGGGGCTCTGCTCGGTGCCTTGTATGGCCCTGTCGCCTTTATCTGGATTGTGATTGGCTGCATCTTCGCAGGAGCCGTGCACGACTATTTCTCAGGCATGCTTTCGCTTCGGAACAATGGAGCCCAGTACCCAACGCTTGTTGGAAAGTACCTTGGCAAACCAATGCAGGTGGGAATTAACATCGTCAGCATCTGCTTGATGATTTTAGTGGCTGCTGCCTTTATTGCAGGCCCTGCGCAGCTGATTGCTGAGCTTTCTCCCCTTACATTCGGTATGGCCATTGCTATTATATTTGTTTATTTCTTTTTTGCTTCCGTGCTTCCAGTCAACCGTATTATCGGCAAAATTTATCCGATCCTTGGCGGTATTCTTATTTTTATGGCCGTCTCTATAGCCGGTGCACTCGTGTTTTCCGGTCAGCCGATTCCAAATTTAACGTTCTCCAACCTGCACCCGGATAACCTCCCGCTATGGCCGCTTCTTATGGTTACTATTTCCTGCGGCGCCATTTCCGGGTTTCACAGTACGCAGAGTCCGATTATTGCCAGAACGATGAAAAAGGAATCAGAGGGCAGGAAAATCTTTTTCGGTGCGATGATTGCTGAAGGAATTATTGCGCTGATCTGGGCCGCGGCCGGCATGACCTTCTTCGGCGGCACCGATGGGCTGGGTGCGGCTCTTGCCAACGGGGGCCCTGCAGGGGCGGTTAATGAAATATCCATTTCTCTGCTTGGAGGACTCGGCGGCATTCTTGCTATTCTCGGAGTGATTATTCTTCCAATTACAACAGGAGATACGGCGCTTCGCTCGTCCCGGATGATGCTTGCTGAATTATTAAGCCGCTTTTTCCATACAAAGGGAAGAACAGCATTGATTCTGCTGACGATCCCGGTTGTTATTCCTACTATCTTTTTATCATTAATTGACTACACCTTTTTATGGAGATATGTGGGTTGGACCAATCAGCTTGTCGCGACAGTAATGCTTTGGACAGCATGCATGTATCTGCTTAAATCCGGGAAATTCCACTGGATCTGCGGCATACCGGCCATGTTTATGACCGCTGTAGTCTGTACGTATATCTTTTATGCCCCTGAAGGGCTTGCTATGCCTTATCAGCCTTCCATGCTGATCGGAGGCTTCCTGACGCTTCTTGTGCTGGCCTGGTATATTAAACAGATTATCGTGACCAATAAACGATTGAAACAGGAAGATAAGATTGCAGAAGCTTCTTAAATAAAAAAGGCGAACCCGATGATAACGGGTTCGTCTTTTTTAGTCTGTTCCCTGAATTTTATGATTCACACCGAACATTTCCGATACATTCACAACAAATCCAACTCCTGTACCATTTTTATTCATATCCACTGCCTCGGTAACCGCATCTACCACATCCCGGCGGATCGATTCAGGCACGATGATAAGCACAATTTCTTTTTCAGGCTCGATATTAATACCGAGTCTTTTTGTACCTTCGTGTACGCCTGATCCTCTGCCGTGAAAAACGGTTGCGCCTTCCGCACCGGCTTTCTTGGCACTCTTAATCACCTTCGATGCTTTACCTTTCGGTACAATCACCGTTACAAGTTCCATATTAGTTGGATTCATTTTCATTATCCTCCTGTCCGTTCTTTTGTTTAAATAGGATACCTAATACAATAACTGCCAGAATTGGAGCCAGCGCAACGAGCGCAACTAAACCAAATCCTTCCATTACGGCACTTTCTCCATCTCCCAGTTCACCGGCAACGCTGATGGCCATCGCGAGAATGAAAGTAACGGTCATCGGTCCGGTCGCCACTCCTCCCGAATCAAAAGCAATCGATACAAAGCGTTTATCCGTTACGAAAGCGAGACCTAAAGCAAGGATATATCCCGGCAGAAGTATCCACCACAGTGGAAAGCCTATCAGAATCTGCGTCATGGCTACTGCCACGAGAAGTCCGACACCAATAGAAAGGGTAAGCAGAAGGACTTTCCCGCGAATAGAACCACCTGTCTCCTCTTCTACTTCATACGTCAGCACCCGGACAGCTGGTTCGGCGGAAGTAGCTACAAAACCAAGCAGAAAGCCTGTCGGAATCAGCCAGTATTTGTAATCGCCGGATGCCATTTCAGAACCAACGTCCTGTCCTGCCGGCAGAAAGGCTATATTAACCCCCTGCAGGAACAGGCTGAAGCCTATAACCGCCAGCAGAATACCAATCATGACCCGGATCACTTTTCTGAGATCGATCCGCAATAAGAAAATCATAAAAAGAATCAAGATACCAAGCAGCGGCGCCAATGCTCCCAATACCTCTACTATTTCTTCCAAAAATCCATCAAATATCATCATGTTATCATTCATAGAAAAATACCCCTAACAGCAGAACAGAGAGAATGGGACCGATAGAGGCCATAGCCACCAGGCCAAAACTGTCTGAAGCTGTTCCTTCTTTGTCGCCCTGGGCTACCGCAGTAATACCCACGCTCAGCGCAATAATAAATGGTACAGTAATCGGTCCTGTTGTTACTCCGCCGGCATCAAACGCAATGGCAATAAACTCTTCCGGCACAAATAACGAAACGATAAATACCGTTAAATAAGAGGGAATCAGCATGTATAACAGCGGAATCTGCAGCAGCTTACGTAAAAAAGCCAGCGCCACAAAAAATCCGACCCCTAAAGCGATCGTTCCAATTAAAACGGGTTCGGACACAAATTCGGCTCCCGCGTCTTCAATCTGGGTAGCTAAAATCCGTACGTCCGGTTCTGCCACTGTGACAACGAACCCAAGCACAAAGCCTGAAACGACAATCCATGCCGGTGAAAATTTCTCCGGCAGAATGGCTCCCACGTCTTCACCGATCGGGATTAAACCTATTTTTGCTCCTGCCAAAAAAAGACCCAGTCCTATGATTACCATGGCAGCCCCAATCATGAACTGAATCATACCTGCCCAATCTACCGATAATACTATCAGCTGCAGGATAATTACCACTATGGTTACTGGAAGCACAGCGGTAACATTGTCTTTCATTTCTTTCCATACAGTATACAATCCCTTTTCACCTCTTCACTATAAATCCTCTTCCCTACTCTCATCTGTGTTAAAACGTGATTATTTCACTAAATAAAAGCAGGAGTCTCTTCCATGAGAACTCCTGCTTTACGACTTATTCTTTTTTTATCCCTTGTATCATCGTCGATTCAACATGGGTTAAATGCTCCAGCATTTTCTCGCGGGCTGCTGCAGCGTCTCCGCTTTTGACCGCTTCGTATATATTTTCATGTTCTTCGTACAGACGCTGTAATGTTTTTTTCTCTGAATACAGCCAGATTCTGCGGGTTTCGAACATCGTTTTTTGCAGCGTATCCGAGAGCTGGTGCATCATATCTATCATAATAGTATTGCCGGTACCGGATGCAAGCGCCAGATGAAAGGCCATGTCTGCTTTTTCGCCGAGATTCTCCCCGCCGGAAGCTCGCTTCATGCCATCTAATGCCGCTTCGAGCGACTGCAGATGTTCTTCTTGTCTATTTAAAGAGGCAAGCTCAGCCGCTCCTACTTCAATGATCTTCCGAATTTCAAACAGCTCTATCATTTCTTTTTTGGAGATGATCCGCTCTGCTTTCATCGGATCAACGACGCCCGAGAAATCATATTTGTTTACAAACGTTCCGTCTCCCTGCTTAATCGTCACAATGCCGACAGCCCGAAGTGCACTCAATGCTTCCCGGACGGCTGAACGGCTGACCTGAAACTGACTCGCAAGCTGAACGACCGAATCCAGCTTTTCGCCGGGCTGCACATCGCCGCGCTTAATCATTTCTTCAATCTGCGCCCGCACGATTTCTGATATTTTCTTTGTTTCTATCTGCTTAAATGCCATCCGCCCTTACTCCCTTTTCTGTTGGTTACTCAAAAGTATATCACAGAAGAAATGGTGTTCTACATATCATCGACTAATATATAGCAGGCACGAACCGGGCCATGGACGCCAACGACAAGATTCATTTCGATATCAGCGCTGTTGCTTGGCCCTGAAACGAAATTAATGCAGGAAGGAATACGCTCCCCCTTCTCTACGCGCCGGTGAAGCTCTCCGGCGGCCTGTGTTATTCTCGGCACAATCGTACTATAGGGAATAATGGCAATATAATACGTCGGAAGCAGACTGACCGACTGGCCTCTTCCTCCGCCGTTCATCAAAACAACGGTACCGGATTCCGCAAGCGTATAATCTGAAAAAGTAATACCTGCTTCAGCCTGTTCGGTGATGCGGATATTATCCTCATCCGGCCCGCTTCCCCAGATTGTCATATTAGGCCGCTGCAGGAATGTTTCCAGGCCGTATTCTATGAACCTGGGATCATCCCAGGCAACGGCTTTATCTACTTCATATTCTTCCATGACTTCTTCAAGCGCCCTTTCCAAACCGGCTTTATTTGTTTCTTTCACATCGGTGTGAATAGCAAGGCATTGGTCTTTTAACACGTCCACCATTTCTTTTGTCGTTGCCCCGCGGAGGATATCGTATTGCGGACTGTGTTTATAATCAGGGCGCGTTACACCGCTGGAGCGGCGCTCCCTGCCCAGTTTGTCTGCAATGTTCTGAAGAAAAGACTCTTGATTCTGTACCGTTCCTTTTGTCATTATGACTCCTCCTCCCGGTTTTTAAACCACTTGCGAAACGTTTCTTTTTCCGGTGCCGGGAAATCCCTCGCATTCGTCCAGTTTTTTAATGGGCCCGGTCCTTTTTCTATTTTTCCGTCTTTGGAGAACGGGGACATCATCGCCGGGGCGGCCTGTTCTGCCATGTGAAAAAGTGCCGGGGAACTGGCAAGCATGCCGAATCCTTTCATAGCAAACCGCTCCGGCAGCGTCGTCATTTTTTCCTGCTCGGTGATAACTTTCCGGTGTTCAATCAATAGTTCATGAAGCGGAATTTTCACGGGACAGGCATCTGTACAGGCTGCGCATAGGCTTGAAGCATAAGGCAGATCTTTATGGTCATCATAGCCTTCGAGCAGTGGTGTGAGCACCGCGCCAATCGGACCTGGATAAATCGAGCCATAGGAATGCCCGCCGACATGGCGGTACACCGGACAGACGTTAATACAGGCTGCGCAGCGGATACAGTGCAGGGCGGATTGAAAGGCTGTGCCAAGAATATTAGACCTTCCATTGTCCACAATCACCAAATGAAATTCTTCCGGTCCGTCCAGGTCCCCTTCTTCCCTCGGTCCGCTCAACCCTGTTACGTAGCTTGTCAGCTTTTGTCCGACGGCGCTTCGGCAGAGCATGGTGACGAGAACCTCCAGCTCTTCCCAGGTCGGAACAATCCGCTCCATTCCCATTACGGCGATATGGGTTTTCGGAATCGTCGTCGACAGGCGGGCATTTCCTTCATTGGTCACAAGAGCTACACTGCCTGATTCTGCTACTGCAAAATTACAGCCGGTTACGCCGATATCGGCGGTCAAAAATTCTTCGCGAAGCTGCTCTCTTGCAAACTGAGCCAGTTCTTCGGGCTTAGACGTTTTATCGTATCCTTTCAAATTGGCAAACGTTTCTCTTATCTGCTCTTTATTCTTATGAAGGGCCGGCGTCACAATATGCGATGGCGGGTCATGATCATCAAGCTGGAGAATGTATTCCCCAAGATCGGATTCAATGACTTCACAGCCAACACTTTCAAATGCTTCATTCATACTAATCTCTTCTGTCACCATTGATTTTGCTTTAATTACCTTTTTAGCCTGCTTGTCCTGCGCAATTTTTTTCACGTAGTCGTTGGCTTCTTCTCCGGTGGATGCAAAAAAGACGTGGCCGCCGTTTTTCACGACATTTTCAGTCAGCTGCTCCAAATAAAAATCGAGGTTTTCCAGCGTGTGTGCCCGGATTTCCTCAGACAGCTCCCTCCACTGTTCCCAGTGGCCGAGCTGCTCTTCTGCTTTTGCTTTATTGGATTGAAAACGAGCCTGGGCCGAGCTGACGGCATCCCGCATAAAGGTGTTATCAATTCCCTGCTGGACCCGATTGTTAAAAGAACGTTCGCCTATTTTCATCGGCATGAAGCATTCCTCCTTTAATTTTTTATTCTTTGCTGTTAAGGACCTGGGCAATGTGCATAATTTTGACCGGTTTGCCGCCGCGCTGCAGTTTTCCGCCGATATTCATTAAACATCCGGAGTCAGCGCCGATCAGTATCTCCGCTCCTGTTTCTTCTACATGTTCTACTTTCTCCTCTACCATCTGCTCGGATATGGCGCCCATTTTTACGGCAAACGTGCCGCCGAATCCACAGCAGTCGCTTTTATTAGGAAGCTCATGGAGCGTCAGCCCTTCAACGTTGGAAAGCAGACGGAACGGTGCTTCTGTTTCCCGGAGAAGACGTGACATGTGACAGGAGGAATGATAAGTGGCATTTGCATGCAGAACAGCTCCTGTACTTTCCACTTTGAGAACCCGGACAAGAAATTGAGTGAACTCATAGGTTTTTTCTTTCAGCTGCCGTGCTCTTTCTTTCCAGGCAGGGTCGTCTTCCAGCAGATGCTCGTATTCCCGGAACATAGCGGCACAGGAACCCGACGGAGCTACGACATACTCTGCCGTATCAAAGGTTTTGATCATATGCTTCGCGGCTTTCTTTGCTTCTTTATGATAACCGCTGTTGTAAGCCGGCTGCCCACAGCACGTCTGAGCATCCGGGAAGTCCACTTCACAGCCGTTTCTCTCCAAAATTTCCACCACATCTTTTCCTACACCGGGATAAAATACATCACCAAGACAGGTAATAAACAAAGACACTTTCATTTCTTTCTCTCCCTCACTGCATATTTAGTGATATGGTCATCTGATGACTAAATTGTAAGTGTTTTCATCATACGAAATTTCGTTGCATGTTTCAACAATTATTATTATTATTTGTATGATCTGCTCATCTGACCAATATTCCCTGTACTATTCGCCTCTGGTGTTGGTATCATAGAAGATACTACACTACTTTATATTTTTAACTATATATGTAACCGCTATCTTATGCTACACAAATGATTATGAAGGAGGATTTATTATGCAGACTTCTCTACTTTATGGAAAACAGCATCTCGAGGTGAATGTGCCGGATGATGCATTTATTATAGAACCAAATCACCTGCCCGCTCTCGAAGACCAGAATCAAGGGGTCAAGGATGCCCTGCGTGATCCAATAGACACGCCGCCTTTAAAATCGATGGCGAAGGCTTCTGATAAAGTAGCTATCGTCATAAGTGATATTACCCGCCCCACGCCAAATCACATTCTCGTTCCGCTTCTTATTGAGGAGCTTTCCCATATCCCTCATGAGCAGTTTGTTATTATCAACGGCACGGGCACCCACCGGGACCAGACAGAAGAAGAACTTGTCGGAATGCTCGGGCAATGGGTTGTTGATAACATCCGGATCATTAACAATCACTGTCATGAAAAAGAGGAGCTCGTTAACCTGGGGCAAAGCACATTCGGCTGTGATATTTATTTAAACAAAGAATATGTAGAGGCGGACTTCCGCATTAATACAGGATTTATTGAACCACACTTTTTCGCCGGCTTTTCCGGTGGCCCTAAAGGAATTATGCCTGGCATAGCCGGTATTGAGACGATTATGACCTTCCACAACGCCCGAATGATCGGAGATCCTAAGTCTACCTGGGGGAATATGGAGGATAATCCCGTCCAGAATATGACAAGGGAAATTAACCGCGTCTGCCCTCCTGATTTTCTTCTAAACGTTACGCTGAACGGCGACAAGGATATTACCGGGGTTTTTGCCGGAGAACTGTTCGCCGCTCATGAAAAAGGCTGTGCTTTCACAAAAGAGCACGCCATGATTCAATGTGAAGAGCGCTATGACGTTGTTATTACAACAAACTCCGGATACCCGCTGGACCAGAATTTATACCAGGCGGTTAAAGGAATGAGTGCCGCCCACAAAATAGTAAAAGAAGGCGGCGCCATTATTGTCGCAGCCGAATGCTCGGATGGTATTCCCGATCACGGCAACTTCGCGGAAATTTTCAGTATGGCCGACAGCCCGCAGGCCCTGCTCGATATGATTAACGATCCGGAATTTAAGATGTTTGACCAGTGGCAGGTACAAAAGCAGGCGGTCATTCAGGTTTGGGCGGATGTATACGTGCATTCCAAACTGAGCAACGAGCAGATTGAACAGACGATGCTTAATCCGTGCAGTGACATCGAACAGACGCTCGAAGATTTAAAGAAGAAACACGGACCGGATATGAGTGTTGCCGTCCTGCCGCTGGGACCTTTAACGATTCCGTATGTGTAGGCTTTTATTTTGACTAAAGGAGAGATCCATTCATGATTGAAAAAAAGCTGGAAACGCTTGAATCCATCCTTCTGGAAATGAAGAGTGTCGTTGTTGCCTTTTCCGGCGGTATCGACAGCACGTTTCTTCTGCACGTGGCCAATCGGACGCTTGGACGCGAAAACGTGCTTGCCGTCACAGCCGATTCAGAAACATTTCCAGACCGTGAACTCGCTGATACAAAGGAGCTTGCCGCTCACCTCGATGCAGCTCATGAAATTATTTCCACCTCAGAACTGAACATTCCGGGCTACATCGAAAATACGAGCAGCCGCTGCTATCTCTGCAGGGATAACCTCTTTGAAAATTTAAAACCGCTGCTTGAAACACGTCATTATAAAAACATTGTTTTTGGTCTGATCGCTGATGATATGGGCGAGCACAGGCCCGGCATTATCGCAGCCAAAGAACACGGCGTCCGCGGCCCGCTTCAGGAAGCGGACTTATACAAAAGCGAAATCCGGGAGCTCTCAAAAGATATGGGCCTCCCAAACTGGAACAAGCCGTCCTACGCCTGTTTAGCTTCCCGGATTGCCTACGAAGAGACTATTACGATCGAAAAGCTGAACCGGGTGGATGCAGCCGAACAATATATACGTGAGCTCGGTATGGCCCAGGTCCGGGTCCGCTCGCATGACGAAATGGCACGCATCGAAGTAACGCCTGATGATATGCCAAAGCTTGCCTCCCTGCACAGCCGTATTTCAGAAAAGCTGGAATCGCTGGGATTTAAGTTTGTCACGATGGATCTTGCCGGCTATAAAAGCGGGAGTATGAATAAATCATTATCTTTATCCTCTCCTGTTTCCATTGATTAACGATAAAAAGGAGACTGCTTGATGACATTTGAAGATCTTGGCCATACAAAAGTCGACTACGACAGGGAAGCCCGGAACGGCTATCCGGAAATTATTTACGGGGAAAGCAAGACGGCTGTTCAGACAGCCGCCATTATAGAAAAGCTGTTACAGGCACACGGCCGGGCGATGGCGACACGGATGTCTCCTGAAAAAGCTGAAGAAGTACTCTCCGTTCATCCCGGCGGTACGTATAAAGAAGCTTCACGCCTGCTCATTTACGGGGAACCAGCTTTAGTGCATAAAGGAAAAATTATCGTTGTATCTGCCGGCACATCGGATCTGCCGGTTGCCGAAGAAGCAGAATGGACCGCTAAATGGCTCGGATGTGAGACTGAAACCATTCATGACGTAGGAGTAGCCGGCATTGACCGATTGCTCTCCTATCGGGATGTTCTCCAGGAAGCCTCTGTCATCATTACCGTTGCCGGAATGGAAGGAGCGCTTCCAAGCGTTGTATGCGGCCTTGTGAAACGCCCTGTCCTTGCTGTTCCGACATCGGTCGGCTACGGTGCCCATTTCGACGGTCTCACTCCGCTTCTAAGTATGCTGAGCTCCTGCTCTTCCGGCATGAGTGTCGTAAATATTGATAATGGATTCGGCGCCGCCTATCAGGCTGCGATGATTTTGAAACTGGCATCAGAAGGGGCATCCTCATGAAAACAATCTATCTGGACTGTATTTCCGGGATCTCAGGCGACATGACGCTGTCCGCTCTGATTGATCTCGGTGCCGATATTTCCTATATACGAAACGAGCTGGAAAAGCTGCCGCTCGATGCCTTTACGATGGAAATCGTACCAGTTATCAAGCAGGGCATTTCTGCTTCTTATTTACAGCTTGATATCGAAGAACCGCATCACCATCATCACGATCATGACCACCACCATCACCGAAAAGCGGCTGATATTCTACAGATGATCGAACAGAGTACGCTTCCAGAGAGAGTAAAAGACAGAAGCCGGCTTGTATTTGAACATATTGCGGAAGCAGAAGGCCATATACATGGCATCCCTGCAGCCGATGTTCATTTCCACGAAGTCGGTGCCATGGACTCTATTATAGACGTTATTGGCGTCTGTCTGGCTTTCGAAAGCCTTGATGCCGGACGGATTATTGCGTCTCCTGTTCCAACCGGACAGGGGAAAATACGGATGGCGCACGGCCTCTATCCCATTCCCGCCCCTGCTACCGCGGAACTGCTGACAGGGATTCCGCTGGCTTCGCTGGATGTGGAAGGGGAGCTGACGACACCGACCGGAGCAGGGTTTCTAAAAGCCCTTGCTGATTCATTCGGAAGCCTCCCTCCTCTGCCTCTTCGAAAAATCGGCTACGGGGCCGGCAAGAAGGATTTTGCCCACCCCAATGTGCTTCGTGTCCTGTTTGAAGAACAAGATGCAACGGAAGAAACCGTCTATACGCTGGAATGTCAGGTAGATGATATATCCGGAGAAGCGCTGGGCTCCACCATGAACCGTTTGTTTCAGGGAGGCGCTCTGGATGTCTATTACACGCCGGTATATATGAAAAAAAACCGGCCTGGCACGCTCCTTACCGTTTTGTGCAGACAGGCGGATAAAGCCCTGCTGGAATCCATTTTATTCCGGGAAACTACTACATTTGGAGTCCGGAGCAGTCAATGGGAACGCCGCATTTTGTCCCGCCGTTTCGAAACCCTGGATACAAAGTATGGACCTATTGCTGTTAAACTCGGTTTTGAAGGGGGGACTCTCTACCAGGTCTCACCTGAGTATGCCGATGTCGAAAAAGCCTCTATCCATGTAGATCAACCGTTTGTAGATGTGTATGCGGAAATAAAACATCAGGCACAGCAAACCTATTCATCTTAATGAAGCAGCTCCTTTTCAGCGGGGCTGCTTTTTCTTTTTGCTCAAAAGACGTATACTTTTGAATGTAAAACATTTAGAAAGCCGGGGATATACATGAACAAACGATTTGGACCGCCCGGCGTGCTGCTGGCAATAGCCGTCGGGGCCATGCTTGGCACCCTTTTGCGTTATTCCATCAACCTTGCTGCTATCGACTATGCCTTCCCTTTCGGCACCCTGCTCGAAAACTGGAGCGGAAGTGCGCTTCTCGGGGCCCTGACCGGATTTTTTGCCATTTTCACTGTTAGGGAATGGATCAGCGCTGGTCTAGGTGTAGGTCTGTGCGGTGGTTACACCACTTTTTCAACACTCGTATCAGATACCGTTCTATTAAGCTCTGCCCTTTCCCCGCTTTACATAGCAGCCTATATTCTTCCTACCATCGTCGGAGGCATCGCTTTCGCATGGGCTGGATTTGCAGGCGGACAGCGTCTTGCCCGGAGACTTCGATCTTCTGAGGAGGCGAACCGTTCATGATCGTTTTATTAATGATTGGCGGCGCGTTTGGAGCGGTATGCCGCTATCTTACCGGAAAGTGGATCGACCGGACATTTCCGGAGACGTCTTTTCCAGCTGCTATGCTTACTGTTAATATCCTGGGCTCTGCAGGACTTGGTTTATTCTTGGCGCTGTTCTATGGTTATGTGCCGGGAGATGCCTACGACGATCCATTGTTTCTTACAGCTGCCGTTGGGTTTTTTGGAGCATTTACGACGTTCTCTACATTCAGTATGGAATCGTTCCGCCTGATTGAACGAAAAGCCTACAAGGCCCTGTTTCTTTACGTCTTTTTTAGTGTATTTGGCAGCTTCGCTGCGTTTATGCTGTTCTATCTGCCGTTTTTATAAAAAAATAATCCTCTAAAAAAGACCTCTTTTCGAAGAGGTCTTTAGTATCACTTTAAAGAAAAATAAATACATCAATTCTAGAAGTTATTCTATTGGAGATATAATAATGCAGGAACGCACACTATAAAAAATACTGGTAAAACAATATCCTCATGATGAATCTTTTTTTTCTGCTGATATGATTAAAAACATAGGCCTGCGGAGTTCATCTCTCATTTGCGGCATACTCTGCAGCATTTCATCAGAAGGCACTGGCTCTTTAACTGACTTTATACAAAACCCTGCCCCAATTAAACTGTTGATATAGGTCGAAAGTGTTCGATGATATTTTATTACATTTTCTGTAAGGAATATTGTTTGACGAGATCCTTCCTCCTGATACTGATCTACAGGCCAGTGCAGAATATTTCCCTGTTTATCGTAATACCACTCTTGTTTATTTTGAGAAGTAAAGATAGGATGTTCTACTGAAAAAAGAAAAGTACCCCCATTTTTCAGCCAACCGTGGACTTTTTGGCACATCATTTCAAATGGCTCAATGTAGTGAAAAGCTAATGAACTAATAACTACTTCAAACTGGGAACTATTGAATGCTACATCCTCTATTGGCATCTTTATAAATGAAATGGCGGGATCATTGGTGCTTTCACGAGCTTTTTTAAGCATATTTTCGGAAATGTCCACACCTATTACTGAATCAGCCTGCTGTTCTCCTGCGTAGCGGCAATGCCATCCAAAACCGCATCCCAAATCGAGAACATTTTTATCACGTAATGCCGGCATTAATGCTTTCAAAACATGCCATTCACCAGCAGCTTCCAGACCTTCAACAGATCGTGGCATTTTTTGATAAGCAGTAAAGAATTTTGTATCATCATATTTGTTTTCTTTCATACTATTGTTACACCTCTATTAACAGGAACGTTAAAAATAATCGAAACAATAAATCAAGCTGTTGATAAAGACAAAAACAGGTATTTTTATACAAAATCTATACAGGGGTACTTTCCGCAGGCCATGCCTCAGCTAAAGAGGAAAACGCCTCTTTATCTTCTCCTATAGCTGTTCTGCAGTAGTCACCCCTGTTTATTTTCTTCTTTTCATAAGAGACTTTAAAAACAGTGCATGTCATGTATGGGTATGCACCATGGAACAGTTTCTTGCCAACCTGAATAAATGACTTTCTTCAAACAAAACTCCATTTGTAAAAAAGACATGTCTTTAATTTGAAACAACTTTGCTATTATTGATCTACTCACAGTTTGTAAGATAACAGATTTTATTTTAAGAAATAATCCTGCCATTTTTACATACTATAAATGGTTTACTATGTTCTGTAAAAAGGCTGAATAGGTTATTTTCTTTATAAAGCAGAAATTCTGCAGGGCCATTTTCCTTATTCCATAATGCTGTAATTCATAGCCTTTGCTCCATTGTAGGTAAGCATTTCTACTAAGTCGATAAGCTCCGGCTCTGTTGTAAACTGCGCTAAGTGAGCCATCATGTATCCTGCAAGCATATTTCCGTTACCAAATGGATAAAAGGCGTTTTGATATCATCGTGCGCAACACATACATTCACCCCTTGATCTCTCAATGCCTTAACTCTGGTAATTCCTCTGGCTGCATGCCTGCTGTCCAGTGATTTTCCAATAGTCGTACTGTTGATTAAAGGGCAGCTGATAACGTGAATGCCCGCCTGCTTTATTTTTTGTATTGTTTCAGCTGCTTTCGTTTCCTCATAGTAGCTCAGGGCATTAACGTGACTTATAGTAATGGATGGATTGCGATATTCTCCTTTAAGCAGCTTCAGCTATTTTGATTGAAGACATGGAATCCGGATTATCTGTTTCATCGCAGAAAATATGAATTCCTTTTTTATACTGTTGGGCCAGCCTGAAACATTCTTGAACAGAGGTGTCTTCCTGTTCTTCGGACTCTTCTAAATGAGGCACGGCACTAACTTGATCTGCGCCCATCTGTAAAGCTTTTTCAAGCAGCTCTCTTTTCCATGATTCTTTCATTCCAAGCTGAGGAAATGCCGTTATTTCTATCGCTACTGTATTTTTGTATTTTTCTTTTATAGCAATTGCGCAGGAAAGAGCCTTCAAACCAGGCTCTGAAACGTCTATCATCCATCGGGTATATAAAACCCCCTGGCCGATAAATGTAGAAACTAAATCTTCCATTTGAGCTGTAAGCTCTTTTTTAACCAATTGGGACTTAGCACTGTCCCATATAGCAATACCTTCCTCAATCGTGCCGGACTTGTTTTCTCCGACTCGTTCACCTGCTTTATAGTGTCGGCATGATGATGCATTTCTATAAAAGGCGGCAGTACTATGCCGCCTTCCCCGTCCACTGTTTTTGATGCCTGAGCTGAAGAGGATACAAACTGAAGGAGGTTATTTTCACTCCTAAATGAAATAATACGGGACTGCTGTGTGTCCGGACATTTTTAATTAATAAATCAAGCATATATATTTCCTTTCTTCCATACACTGACTGTTTCCTGTCTTTCACTGATCCAGCGGCCGTTTCTGTACACCTTTCTTCCCCCGGGCTGTACAGATAACAATTCTGTTTCTCCTTTTCCTTCTATTAAAACAAAATCAGCTTTTTCTCCTTCTTGAATATGATTGGTTTGACCGAATATTTCAGCCGGCTTCGTCGTTATCATTTGAAAGAGCCGGCTGATATCTTTTTGACTGGTTAAATGATTTGCATACGCAGCTATCAAAGCTGTCAGCAGCATATCACCATCTCCAAATGGATGAAACGGATCGTTGACATTATCTGACCCAACCGCTATTACGGCTTCTTTTTCCAGAAATGACATAACTCTTGTTGTGCCTCTGCGGACATTTTTTTTATCGTCTCTTCCCTGCAGACAGAGGTTTGCTGCTGGAAGCGTAACTGCGTATATTTGCTCTTGAACCATTTCATCTATAATAGAAAAAGCAGCTTTCTCTTCCATTGCCGAAGCGAACAAAGATGTCCGGCAGTTGTTTTCTTTTGATAATCATATATTTTTAACCTGCTTTATTATATGACAAATAGACCTCACCTCTGGATCATCCTGCTCATCCGTGTGGAGGTCGATGAGAAGATCCCGGGAGGAGGCAAACGCAAAGAGATCCTCTATTTCTTCATTGCAGGATTCCGACAAATGAGGCGCTCCGCCAATTCCATCAATATTATTGGAAAGCAGCAGGTCCTGCAGTTCGATATTCTTAGTCAACGGTTGAGACATATTTCCAACCATCGCTATAATCTGCAGATCAAGAATACCTTTATATTCTTCTTTTATTTTTGAGGCAGCCTGTAGTGCAATATTTTCTTTTTTGTTTTCACCTGTATTAATATGTGTCCTCATTCTGCCGGTTCCATAAGAAAGAGCTCTATCCATTAACCGCCGCATCCGCTCTATCATACCTTCTTCCGTGAATGCCGGAAACGCGGATTGGTAATTTGTGATAGCTTCCCTTAACGTACCTGAGTAATTGGGAACCTGTTCGTACGTAAATGCTTTATCCAGGTGGGTATGTATATCCGTAAATGTAGGAAGGATGGTCCATCCACGTCCATCTACAGCCTTTTTGTTATTTTCCTCCCAATTCTGCGTGAAGATCAATGCTTCATTTGAAACAGCCGGCATGATAGTATCATACCGACCGTCCTTAATTACTATATGAGCTTCATCCAAATCCAGGCCCGGGACACAAACATTTTTAATTAAAAAATTATTCATTATGCGCTTCCTCCAGAAATTCCATATTAAAGGATTCTTCAATATCTTCATCACTGTCAGTAAGTTCAAGGTGATTCATATTATCCTGAAGGCTTTGCCAGTTGTCTGCTTCCATATATCCAAACCCATTTTCTTCGGCATCTCCCCCATAGACAATCTCATCCATCGCTTCTTTGCTATATTCCATTTTATCCTCTGTCAAATCAGGGTTTTGCTCTTGCAGATAGGTATTCGTCTCACCTGGTGTGTCCCTGTAATGCTCCCATCCTGCTACTGTTGCATTCATGAAAGCCTGTACTTTTTCCGGTTCATTTTCAATCATATCTTCCGTTGTAAATATTACGTTTCCATATGATTCAAATCCGGAGTCACTCACTTTTAAGTAATCAATGTCCACATCCTGCTCGTCTAAGGAGTAAGGTTCCGAGGTCATGTATCCCTGCGTTACTGCATTTTCATCATCTACAAATTCGGCAAGAGAACCTGTATAAGCCCGCTCCTCTACTCCGTCTAATTCATATTCTTCTTTAATATACTCCCAATATCCTACAGCCGTAGCTGTAAATACTGTTTTGTCCTGCAGATCCTCGAAGCTGTCTACCTGACCTTCATGTGAAATTAATACGTAGGGACTTTCTTGAAAGATAGCTCCGATTGCTACGAGGGGAATTCCTTCATCTCTGGCAATCACCAAATCCTCTCCGCTTGTATAGCCAAAGTCTGCATCACCAGAAGCTACAATCTGCGTTGCAGAAATCTCCGGTCCTCCCGGTTCGATTTCCATTTCCAATCCTTCTTCCTCGTACATTCCTTCCACAAGTGCCGCGTAGTTTCCACCGTGCTCGGGCTGGGCAAACCAGTTTGTTACAAGCTTTGCCTCTTCCAGTTCTGAAGAATCAGCCTCCGCCTCCGAACCCTCTTCTTCTGATCCGCAGGCCCCAAGTAAAGCAAAGCTGGAAAGTCCAACAGCGTACATCATCCATTTTTTCTGTTTGCTCTTTTTTCATAATAAGTATCCCCCGTCTTTGTATTAATCTTTGCTTTTTAGTTCTGATTCATGCCATGAACCAAGAACCCATTTGGAAAATGAATTAATTAACAAGAAAAACACAATACCAAGAAGGGAAGCTGCTATTCCGCAGGCAAACAAGTAGGCGGTTTCCATTCTTGCTGCCGACACCGTGATCGCATAGCCTATTCCTCCACTGCCTCCGCCAATACCGGCAATATATTCCCCAACTATGGCTCCAATAACAGCAAGGGTGCAGGAAATTTTAAGTCCTGCCGTAATATAAGGAAGAGCATAAGGCACGCGAACTTTCCACATCACTTTCATTTTTGATGCTTTGTAAAGTTTCATTAAATTCAACATGTCTTTGTCGGTCGCATTCAACCCAATGAGTGTATTGGAGAGCATTGGGAAAAATCCAATGAGAAACGTAATAATAACAATGGAGTTCATACCAGAACCAAACCAAATAACAATAATGGGTGCAATCGCTACAACCGGAATAGTCTGCAGAATCACAGCGTATGGATAAAGACTTCTTTCCACCCATTTGGAGCTGGCCATTAGTATAGCTGCAGTTACACCACCAATAACACTAAGTGTAAAGCCAATGACCGCTTCTAAAATAGTGACAGAAACAGCGGCTGTTAAATTAGCAGCATTCTCTATTGCCGCTATAACAATAGCAGTTGGTGTTGGCAGAAGGTAATGAGGAATTTGGAACAATCTTACAAAGAGTTCCCATCCTCCAACAAATACAATAAAAGCAGTCAAAGGCGGTAGAATCGAAACTAGTTTACTCCTTCCTTTAGTAATACTTCTCGCCTTTTGCTCTTCTTTTGTTTGTAAAGAGGCGGTCTCCACATTACTATTCATTCAAAGCATTCTCCTTTCTATTTCAATTAGATAACTTCTCTGGCTTTTGGTATTTTTCCAGGATTCAGCAGGTCGTAAGGATCATAAGCTTTCTTTTTCTTTTTAATTTCATCCATTCTCATGTTATAGCCCCCGAACCCAAGCAAATAAGTATGTGGATCGTTAATTTGAATATCATTTTTTTCGAAAAAATCGATAATTTCATAAATACGCTCTTTTGATCGATATTGAAGGACAGGAAGAGCTGCCGGCGTTATCTCCCCTTCAATTTTTATAAATTCGAAATGAAGCTGCACTTCATCTCCATATTCTTTTTTTATCGTTTGAATTTGGCTGTGAAGAGTACTTTTGTTAAATCTAGCCTGCAGATAAGTCATATTTTCTCCATTTTTATGTGCCCAAAGGGTGGAGTGATTCCAGGTAAAATCGGATAGCTTTAATCCCTTTTGGTATTTTTCTGACGGTATAAAAAGCGTCATGTCTCCTTTTTGAGATTCAGCAATTTTATCCATCGTTTCTTTCATAATGGTCGATTCAATAATGACAATGGCTCTTCCATCCTCAATGTAGCTTATAAGTGGTTTATAATGCTGCGGTAAGGGCCATTCGCAGGTGGAAAGCAGCCGCAGAGGCACATCTTCTTGATCAGTTAAGTATTGACAGCAGTCCACTGCATCTTGAAAAGTATGAAATGTAAGCAGAAATTGATTCCATTCCATTTTATCTTCAATAGGGAGTTCGGCTTCCAATAAGATCCCTGTCGTTCCATACGTGTGAATAAACAGAAGAATTTCTTCTCCTCGTATATGGAGAATTTTTGGTTCTTCCTCAATAGTCATCATCTTGACGTACATAACATTGTTGTCCCATAAATTACCCCAGCGAATAGAGCCTATTCCACCGGAACCTCCACACAAAAAGCCGCTTACCGTTGATTTTATATACGTACTTGGAAAAATCCGAAGTTCTTTTTCTTTTTTTCGAAGCTCTTTCTCAAGGGTACCGAGTTTTTTACCTGCCTGAACCGTTACAGACGTAGACGTTTCTTTTACTGTTTGATTCATCTGAGTGATATCGATTATAATTCCGCGGCTTAATGGAATCGACTGCCCGTAGTTCCCTGTTCCAGACCCTCTGATCGTCAAAGGGATTTTTTCTTTAACAGCAAATGCTACCACGGTTTTTATCTCTTCTTCATTTTTTGGAAACACAGCGCAATCAGCTTTCATGCCATTTAATTCTTTATATAAGATTGGGAATACCAATACGCATCTTTGGAGAGGCGTTCTACAGCGGCATCGTCGTTCGTCATTTCTGTTTGACCTGCTACAGTTTTTTTTAGTCGTTCCACCCACATACAACTTACCACCTTATTTTTTTAATTTTTCAGATATTTCAGCTACCAAGCTGCTGAACTCCGGAGCTGTACGGATCTCCGCATTTCTAGGATAGGGAAGGGGCACATCAATCACATCATCTATTTTACCGGGTGATGCCGTCATTACAGCTACCCTGTTTGATAGATAGACGGATTCAAAAACGTTATGTGTAATGAATAATACTGTCATCTTCTGCGTATTCCAAATACGCAAAAGCTCTTCTTGAAGGTTTTGTCTTGTTATTTCATCAAGTGCTCCGAACGGTTCGTCCATTAAAAGCATTTTTGGTTTGGAGACCAGCGCCCTGGCAATAGAGACTCTCATTTTCATTCCTCCGGAGAGCTCTCTTGGCATAGCATGTTCGTACCCCTTTAAGCCTACTAATTCCAGGGACTCTTTAACCATTTTATTTTGTTCTTCTTTTTTTATAGATTGAAACGTTAGAGGCATCCGAACGTTCTTTTCTACGTTCAGCCATGGGAGCAGAGTAGCATCTTGAAAAACATAGGCTAAATCCCGGGCATCCCGCTCGTTTGATTCAATTTCTTCATTGAAAAGGCGTATATGTCCATCTGTAATTGTTGTTAACCCTGCCACCATTTTAAATATAGTAGACTTTCCACATCCAGATGGGCCTACGAAAGAAACAAAATCCCCTTCTTTTATAGTCAAATCAACATTTTGAACTGCTGTATGTCCATTGTCATAAATCTTGCTGACATTTTTCATTGATATCGTTTCTACTGAATGTTCTTTTGTTTGACTCTTTCGAATATCTGCCTGCATAATACCCACGACCTCCTTAAGACTTCGTTAATAGGTCTATTTCAAAATCGGCCATTTCCAGCATAGTATCTGCCAGTTCCTCACTCACCGCTGTATTGATTTTAATACCCTTTTCTTTGGTAGCCTTTGTAGCATCTCCCGCAATACCGGTTTTTGAGATGTCATCCATCTTCCATGCGAAATATCGATTACCTTTTAAATTTAAAGAGGTTTTTTCGTTAAGGTCCTGGAGGAATTCTTTTTTTGCCTTGTCCATATCCACCCAATTCTCTTTAAAAGCGAGAACCATGGAAGTTTCTACATCTCCCCCATGAATACCGTAATCGGCTTCTTGACTGGTGATCCATTCTTTTGTTTTTTCTGACTGCGGATTTAAACGAAACACCATTAATCCGGTCTCTGTCCTTACATCTCTTGCCATCATATTTAATAAATCATTGTTTCCCCCATGTGTATTTAATATAAGAAGTCTTCGAAAACCACTCCTTGCTGCACTTTTTCCAATATCCATAACGATATGCTGAAGTGTTGTTGCAGATAGAGAGAAAGTTCCAGGATTGCCAATATGTTCAGTGCTTTTTCCATAAGGAATGGATGGGAGAAGCCATATGTTGTGTTCCTTATTAAACTTTTCAAAAGCTTGTGTTAACAACCCTTCACCAATTAGGGTATCCGTAAATGTTGGCAGATGCTCTCCGTGTTGTTCTACAGCTCCAATATGAAGTACAAGCAATGCTTTGTCTTTGGGTATATTTTCAACTTCCTTTGTACTGAGTCTTGGGAGAAAAAATGTTTCATACGCTTGTTGAGAGTATCTGTTATCTAACATGCTTACTCCTTTCCGTTCCGCTTAAGATATAGTCACATTATAAGATCAATTTTCTTAAATAACATTAGCAATGCTGTACAAATAATTATTCTTAAATCATAGGTACATACAAAAAAGAAGCATTTCATGTCAGATTATTTGCAAAATTAGCACTAATATTATATTTTTTTATTAATAAAAGGTAGTTTACCTATTCATATCAAAAAAACCCTCACCAATAGGCGAAGGTTTAATGTCTGACATTTATTATCGTTTTGCTTCCATATCTTCCTCTGCGTGGTGCACGGTTTCTTCTGCCGACATTTCCTTAACGGCCAGAACAAACATCGCGTGCGACCACGTGAGCGGCATCACCCATGCAGGTTCTGCCGTGTGCTTATCCACCTGCTCCGGAAGCAGTCCCAGATGGTTGGCATGTCCTATGGTCCATTGAAACAGTTCGTGGGCTTCTGCTGACTTTCCGCTTCTTTTTTTATAAATAGCAAGCCACAGCGTCGTAATGATCCACGGATTTCCGCCAATATACACGTCCCCTGGGAACCGTTCGATTCCGCCGATATGAGCCGATGTACACTCTGCTTCAATAAGATCAGCAGTTTTCTGCATGCGCTTGTCTTCAGCATCAAATACGTTAAACGGATAATTCAATCCAAGCAGGCAGATGTCCGTTACATCATCTTCCCATAAATAGTAAATGGATGTACCCTTCTCGTTGTACTCGATAAAGCCTTCCTTGCCTTCGGCTACAGCTTCTTCATATACGCTGGGACTGACAGCCAGCTTAAGAGCCCGGAGAAAAGAGCCCTTTTTTTCGTTCCACACTCTTGTTTGAAGAGCCTCTTTAATATTAACAGCCACTTTTTCCCAGGTTTCTGCCAGGTGATATTCTCCTTCTTCATATGCAAGCTTGGACGCTCCGATCATGCCTCCATAAACGGCAGCTGCTGAGTAACTGTGCTCTCCGTCACGCTTTTCCCAAAGATCTTTCGATGGTTTTGGAAGGTTGGTTTCTTTATCAATAAAGTCCTTTAAAAAGAAGGCACCTTTTTTCACTGTCGGCCACATAATCTCTTTAAAGTACTTATCACCTGTCTGGACGTAGTGGTCGTGAATCCCCCAGAGAATAGATCCTGTTTCATCTATCTGCACTCCCCAGTTAGGTGCCACCTGTCCGTCCGTATAATAGCGCTGCTCCCAGTGTCCGGCATCCATCTGCCAGCTTGCTATCGTACGATAATATTCATCTACAAGCTCAGGATAACCGGCAGCGTCCACCGCAGCTGCGATAAAAGCTGCATCCCGTCCCCAGCTGTAGGCATAGCCTCCGGAAAAGTCATAATTCTCGTCGCCTTCCGGGCCGGCAATAAATGTTCCGCTTTTCTTATCTTTTAGTAGATGAAAAGTGAGGATGGACCGGTCATAGATTTCCTGCGTTCGTTCGCCGCCGTAAGAGTAACGTTCTGCTTTCTCAAGCACCTTATACCAGTATTCCGCGGTAATTTCCTCCAGATCCTCTTCCTCCCGCCGGCAGTACCAGATTAAATCAGTGACTTCGCGTTTGTTCGTTCCGCAGGCTAAGTATATAGAAACAGCATGCTCTTCCTGCGGCTCAATCGTGTCAAAATCAAAGAACAAGCTTGATTCTGGATGGTTAAACACGCTGCGTCCATCAAATGGTTTAGGAAGGGCCTGAAGGTTTAAGTTACCTATAAAATAATTTGTAATAGGGTTGGGACTGGCAAGACCCATCCAGTCGCTCCGGTTATACTGGTAAAGACAATCCGTATTTTCGTCAAAATCCGAGGTTTGGAAATGGTGCCTTCCGCCTGCAGCACTGTCCGAGTTGTAGAGTATCTGTACTTTCCGTGCATAATCGGCGGTATTTCTTACTTTAAAACGGCGGATCCATACATCTCTGTCCGACAGCACAAAATCTTTTTGTTCCACAACCCAGTCTTCATACTGATGAACGGTTATAAGAACATTCGTATTTTTCCGATAATATTGCGTATGCTTCCAGCTTTTCCCGTGAAAGAAAAGAGTTTTCTCCGTTTCATAATCATAAAAACCGGCAGACTGCGCATTGATTTGGTCCGTATAGTCGATCTGAGGCCAATAAAGCCGATGAGCCTCGCCATCTTTTGTCAGCGAAATCAACATATTTCCATTTCCAATAATTGCGTCGGTGACGTATGGTTTTTTTCTCATGGCTTCCCTCTTTCTTAACTTAAACTTGGTTATTAATTATACCTTATAGGAAGTCATAAAAAATGAAAAGAGTCTTTTTGGCACTTCTCGGTTTATTTTCGCTCTTTTACGGCTATCTTTAGATAAGGGGGAGATAGCTTTGGGTTTCGACTACAAGAAGGACTTTGACAATATAGACTTCCGTAAACATCCAGAAAAGTATGAAGTTGGACGCGGGGAACAAGGGTTATTAATGGTAGAGCCTTACAAAGGTGAGATTCTGCCTCACTGGCGTTTCAAAACGCCGGATATCGCCAAAGAGTCGTCTGAAAAAATCTACGAGATGTTTTTGGAATATAAAGAGCAGGATGACTTTGTCGGCATGGACATGGCCCGTAAATACCTGCAGATGGGGTACACCCGCGCCAGGCGATATGCGAATTACAAAGGCGGAAAGAAATATGATAAAGACGGCAACGTAAATGAAAGACAGATTAATGAAGAAAAGGCAGAATCCGCAGCGATTTTTGAAGAAAAATGGATAAAAGCGAGAGAAGATGAAACGTATCTTGCCTTAAAGAAAGAGCATAAAGAGAAATACGGATAACAGAAAATCCTGCCTTTCCACCCCTCTAATATGGTAATCTGTAAGGGCAGAAAACAGATACCTGCATAAGAGCGGAGAGGAAAGGTCATACCTATGGAGAAAAAATTACTATTTTTTGATATCGACGGTACGCTGCTTGACCATAAAAAGCAGATCCCGGCCTCTACCAAGCATGCCATCTTTGAGCTTCATAAAGCAGGCCATGAAGTGGCGATCAGCACAGGACGGGCGCCTTACTTGTTTCAGGGCATCCAGCAGGAACTTAATATTGATTCCTTTGTCTGCTTTAACGGGCAGTATGTACAAAGAAGAGGAGAAGCGATACGGAAAAATCCGATTGATTTAAAAGCGATTGAAGAAATTAACGGCTTCAGCGAAGCACGAGATCATCCCGTTATTTATATGAGCTACGAGGGCATGCGTGCCAACGTCCCTTTTCATGAAGATATTGAAAAGAGCATTTCTACGCTGAAAGCCGTGCATCCAGATCACGACAGCGATTATTATAAGCACCATAACATCTATCAGATGCTTCTCTTCTGCGGTAAACAGGAAGAAAATGAATACCATAAGTATTTTGATAACCTGGACTTTATCCGCTGGCATGAGCTCTCCATGGATATTCTTCCACCCGGAGGTTCTAAAGCAAAAGGCATTGAGCAGTATATGTTTGAAACAGGCACCAAACCTGAGAATGTCTACGCCTTCGGCGATTATTTAAACGATATCGAAATGCTTAAATTTGTCGAGAACAGCGTTGCTATGGGAGATGCTCCCGACGTGGTAAAAGAGTCTGCTAAATATGTTACAACAGGTGTCGAGAACGACGGCATTTACAACGGCCTCAAATATTACGGCCTCGTAGAATAGAGCGATGCAAAGCCCGGCCCTGACTCTTCTATGAAGAGTGCAGGGTTTTTGTCTGTGCAGCGATTCGCCGCGCCGCTTCTTTAAGCACCTCTTCTTCCTCGAGGAGGCTGATTCGAATATACCCTTCGCCTCTTTCTCCAAATCCGCTGCCGGGAGCCGTTACAACACCGGCTTCTTCGAGCAGGATGTCTGCATATGCAGCTGATGTCCAACCTGTCGGGACCGCGAGCCATACAAAGAACGTACCTGCTGAAGGCGATGCTTCCATGCCGCCTTTCTGTAATTCCTCCAGAAAAACATTACGCCGCTTTTCATATATCTCAGCCTGCTTATACACTTGTGTCTGCTCCATTGTGAAGGCAAAGGCCGCTGCCTCCTGAACAGCTCCAAATATACTTACGTACATATGGTCCTGAAGGAGGTTCAGACTCTCAATAACAGAAGCGTTTCCTGCCGCAATTGCCACTCTCCACCCCGCCATGTTATACGTTTTGGAGAGCGTATAAAGTTCTACTCCTGTTTCTTTGGCTCCCGGCGCCTGTAAAAAGCTTGGAGGCTTCACCCCATCAAATCCAAGCGCTCCGTAAGCAAAGTCATGAACCACGCAGACATGATGCTTCTCTGCATATTTTACGGTTTCTTCAAAAAAAGCAGCATCCGCACCGGCTGCTGTCGGATTGTTTGGATAATTTAAAAATAACATTTTCGCTTTTTCCCACGTTCCTTCCTCTATGGCGTGATAATCGGGAAGAAAATGATTTTCTTCTACAAGCGGCATAAATACACTTTTGGCTTTAGCAAGCGCAATGCCGGACAAATAGTCCGGATAGCCCGGGTCAGGAAGCAGCGCCGTATCCCCTTCATTTAATAAACACTGACTTAATTCGACCAGTCCGGCTTTAGATCCAAATAAAACAGCTATCTCTGTTTCCGGATCAAGATCCACATCGTATTCTTTCTTGTAAAAAGCCGCACCGGCCTGCTTGAGGGATGCGTATCCCCGGAAAGGCGCGTATTTATGATTCACAGGGTCCGCTGCCGCCTCCTGCATTTTTTGAACAATCGGCACGTGCGTGGGACGGTCCGGATTCCCCTGCCCGAGATTAATTAAAGGAACTCCCTCCTGTTGCAGCCTCTGCACCTTTCTTGTTAATGATGCAAAAAATTGTTCAGGCAGTTGGTTTAAAAGATGGGACGATTCAAATACAGCCATAGTTACGCTCCTTTTATTCAATAGTAAATAGTTATTCAATATTGAATAACTATTGTCAGATTATCTATCATTAACCTATGTTCATTCCCCTCCCCCTATTATACTGGGAAACGTGCGACAGGAAAATAAGTGTAACCTTCTTTTCCCTTTTCCCTCTGGTTCTTTTACACTTGGCACGAATTTTGCAAATATTCTAATTACACATTCATAAGGAGGCTGTAACATCATGAACTCAATATATATAAATGAAAGCTGGCTGGAAGGAAAAGGTTCAGTCCGCTCCATTGTAAATCCGGCTACGGAAGAAGTCATCGCCTCTATAAGAGATGCCGATGCTTCACAGGTCGATCAGGCAGCTGCTGCTGCTCTAAACTGCTTTGAAACGTCTTCCTGGCGTTTCGATGCAGAAGCAAGAAAACAAGTGCTTTTACAGGCGGCTTCGATTCTTTTAAAACGAAAAAAGGAAGCTGCCGCTCTGGAAACACAAAATACCGGCAAGCCTATTCGCGAGGCCGAGCTTGATATTGAGGACACGGCTGCCTGCCTGCAGTATTATGCCAGCCTTCTTCCTGATTTCCTTACCGAAACAAGAGAAATGGAAGACGGAACAACGAGTATTGTAAGCAAAGAAGCCATTGGCGCCTGCGGATTAATTGTTCCGTGGAATTTTCCGCTTCTGCTTGGCATCTGGAAAGTCGCTCCTGCGCTGGCAGCAGGAAATACTATTG
>NZ_JALBWT010000034.1:0-59940 GCF_023845525.1 Sinobaca sp. H24 | reverse complement strand
GGGAAGTGGCGTGATAAGGAGCGGCCGGTGCTCATTAACAATTGGGAAGGCACCTACTTTGATTTTACAGAAGACAAAATTGTAGAAATGGCAGAACAGTCCAAAGAATGCGGCATTGAGCTGTTTGTTCTCGACGACGGCTGGTTTGGAAAGCGGGATGACGACACGACGTCTTTAGGGGACTGGTTTGCAGATACGCGGAAGCTTCCTCATGGAGTGAAGGGCCTGGCTGATAAAGTAACAGCCACAGGAATGGATTTTGGCCTTTGGTTTGAGCCGGAAATGATTTCCAGGGAAAGTGAGTTGTATAAGCAGCATCCGGATTGGTTGCTGCAGGCTGAAGGTCGGCGTGCTTCTCACGGAAGAAATCAATTTGTTCTCGACTTTTCCAGAAAAGAAGTAGTCGATCACATGTACAATCAGATAGCTTCTGTGCTGAAAGACGCTCCAATAAGCTATATAAAATGGGATATGAATCGTCCGCTGACAGAAATAATGTCAGCAGGATATCCGGCGGAAAGACAGCAGGAAATTGCCCACCGCTATGTGCTGGGTGTATATGATCTGTATGAACGTCTCACATCGGATTTTCCGGATGTTTTATTTGAATCCTGCGCCAGCGGGGGCTGTCGTTTTGATCCGGGGATGCTTTATTATGCTCCGCAGACATGGACAAGTGATAACACGATGCAGTAGAACGTCTGAAAATACAATATGGTACTTCTTTTTTATACCCCATTAAAACAATGGGAGCGCACGTCTCTGATGTGCCTAATCACCAGGTGCATAGATCAGCGAGCCTGGAGACAAGAGCCCGCGTTTCCTTTTTTGGGAATTTCGGCTACGAGCTTGATATTACAAAAGAAAAAGATCTGAATGTGCTGAAGGATCAAGTGAGCTTTTACAAAAAATACCGGACTGTTCTGCAGGAAGGACGTTTTTATCGATTAGAAAGTCCTTTCGAAGGAGATGGCAATGTAACGAGCTGGATGGTTGTAGACGAAAGCGGGCAGCAGGCAGTGGCTGCCAGATATCAGATTCTGGAGAAACCAAATCCCGGTATACCTCGTTTTTACTTAAAGGTCTTTTGGAAGATACACTTTATCGAGTAGAAGACAGCGGTGAGTCGTTTTATGGATCGGAGCTCATGCACGCAGGACTTCCCCTCCAGCATGAGTATACATGGAAGAAACAGGGAGACTATCAAACGACATTACTTGTACTGAATGCAGTAAAATAATAAAGAAAGAGATGTGGATAGAATGGCTAAATTAACTTTTGTCGGAGCAGGAAGCACCGTTTTTGTGAAAAATATACTGGGAGATTGTATGCTTACTCCGGCTCTTAAAGGTATGGAATTTGCACTATACGATATTGATGAAAGAAGGCTGGATGAATCCTATCAGCTTCTGCAGCATTTGAAAAAACAGCTGGATGCGGACGTTCATATTCATAAATATTTGAATAGGAAAGAAGCTTTAAAAGGGTCTTCTTATGTTATTAATGCTATTCAGGTCGGCGGGTATAAGCCGTCTACAGTTATTGATTTTGAAGTACCGAAAAAGTACGGCCTTCAGCAGACAATCGGGGATACTATAGGGGTAGGCGGCTTATTTAGGACACTCCGCACAGCGCCGGCGATGCTTGATATTGCAGTAGACATAGAAGAAGTCTGCCCGATGCCTGGCTGTTGAACTACACAAATCCTATGGCGGCACTAACGGGAATTATTGCAAAAGAGACGAATGTGCAGGCGGTAGGTTTGTGTCACAGTGTGCAGGTATGTGTTCCAGAGTTGTTTGATCATTTGGATATATCCCAGAAAGATGTAAAAGCAACCATTGCAGGAATTAACCATATGGCCTGGCTTCTTGACGTATCAAGAAACGGCGAAGATCTTTATCCTGAAATAAAAAAGCGGGCTGCAGAAAAACAAAAAGGAAAGCATGAGGATATGGTGCGCTTTGAGTTGATGGATAAATTCGGCTATTATGTTACAGAGTCTTCGGAACATAATGCAGAGTATCATCCTTATTTTATTAAATCAGCCTATCCGGAATTAATTGAGAGGTTCAATATTCCATTGGATGAGTATCCGAGACGCTGTGAAACACAGATTTCAGAATGGGAAGCAAGAAGGGACAGTATTATTCATGATGAGTCGTTAACACACGAACGCTCCAGAGAATATGCTTCTCATATCATCGAAGCAATGGAAACGGATCAACCAACACGCATTGCCGGAAACGTATTAAACAGCGGCGGGCTTATAAGTAATCTCCTTCTGATGCAGTAGTAGAAGTTCCCTGCCTCGTAGACCGCAATGGGGTCACTCCAACCCATGCCGGCAGGCTGCCTGAACAGCTTGCCGCTTTAAATCGAACAAATATTAACACCCAGCTGTTAACCATGGAAGCCAATAGAACCAGAAAAAAAGAGTATGTCTATCAGGCGGCTATGCTTGATCCCCATACTTCGGCAGAATTATCATTGGATGATATTGTTTCGCTTTGTGATGATTTATTTGAAGCGCATGGAGATTGGCTTCCGAATTATAAATAAATGAATAGAGATGAAGCCTGGACGAAGCAGTCCGGGCTTTTTTTATTGCGTTTTTTGAAAAAATATTGAAAACGGTTACTTGATGTGGTATCTTAATCATTAAGTAAAATTTTACTAAAATATTTATTCGGTAAATATCAGAAAGAAGGAATAAAGATGGGCGTACTAACGATTTTATCCTTTTTGTTTTTCACTTTACTTGTAGCGTTAATATCTTACTTAAAAACAAGAAAAGAGGACCTGGAAACATCAGACGGTTATTTTTTAGGAGGAAGAAGCTTAACAGCATGGGTGATAGGCGGCTCGTTAATGCTGACCAACTTATCTACTGAACAATTGATCGGTTTAAACGCTGAAGGCTATGAGTTCAATATGTCCTCTATGGGATGGGAAGTCGGCTCAGCTATTGCGCTGGTTATTGTAGCTTTTTACTTTCTCCCTAAATACTTAAAAGGTGGTATTACAACGATTCCTGACTTTTTAGAGGAACGATTTGACAGCGCTACCAAACAATTTGTTACAATACTTTTTCTTTTTGGGTTCATATTTAATCTGCTTCCGCCTATTCTTTATTCTGGTGCCGTTGCATTAAGTACAATGTTTAATGTGCCTGAAATGCTGGGGGTCAGTTCCACTACAGCATTGTGGATAACGGTGTGGGTAGTTGGAACGATAGGTTCGTTATATGCCATATTCGGTGGATTGAAGGCCGTTGCAGTATCCGATACGATTAATGGAATCGGCTTAATCTTAGGAGGATTGTTAATTCCGCTCCTTGGATTAATGACATTAGGGGATGGCTCTCCTGTCGCTGGTTTTAGAAGTATTATGGACAATACTCCTGAAAAGTTAAATGCGGTTGGAGGAGAAAGTGATCCAGTTCCATTCGGAACAATGTTTACGGGTATGATTTTAGTAAATTTATACTACTGGGGAATGTCTCAGCATATTATGCAGCGGGCCATTGCGGCAAAAAACTTAAAAGAAGGCCAGAAAGGTCTTTTAATTGCAGCATTTTTAAAGCTTGCGGGTCCCATTTTTTTAATTTTGCCGGTATCATTGCTTACAATATGTTTGGTGCAAATATGACTTCAATGGAAGCGTATCCAGCACTTGTAAATGAGGTACTGCCTCTGCCTCTTGTTGGATTTTTCGCAGCGGTTCTATTTGGAGCTATCTTATCCTCATTTAACTCTGTACTGAATTCGACGGTTACTTTAATTGTGCTGAATATTTATAAACCATATTTTAAGCCTAATGCTCCAGACTCCAAGCTAATTAGAGACGGGAAGGTTATAGGTACTCTGTTAGCTATATTCGCTATGAGCGTAGCGCCTTTAATTGCTCTTGTACCGCAGGGATTTTTTCAGTATCTCCAGATGGTCAATGGTTTTTATAATGTACCTATATTCACTGTTATATTAATTGGTTATTTAACGAAGCGGGTGCCGGCGATTGCAGCAAAATCTCTTTAGTGTTGTTTATCAGCGTTTATGCCAGTACGCAGCTATTTTGGGACACCGGTCTTCATTTTCTCCATATTCTTGCTATAATGTTTGTCATTTGTACAGTATTGATGCTCGTTATCGGGAAGATAAAGCCTAGAGAAACAGCATATAAGCTGGAAGATAAAAAAGTAGTTGATATGACGCCGTGGAAGCTGGTCTATCCAGTCGGCTTTGCAGCGGTAATAGCCATGCTTATTGTATTTCTTATTTTCTCAGAAGCAGGTATTGCAGCTTAAATAATAATAAAGGGGTAATATTATGACAAAAACACAATCCTATTTTCCAAACCTTCTGCACGGAGCAGACTACAATCCGGAACAGTGGCTCCATCGTCCAGATATACTTGAAGAGGATGTACGATTAATGAAGCTGGCTAAATGCAATGTGATGTCGGTGGGGATATTTTCATGGGTGTCGCTGGAACCGGAAGAAGATCACTACACTTTTGACTGGATGCAGGACGTGTTGGACCGTCTGTATAAAAATGGTATCAGCGTATTTCTAGCAACGCCGAGCGGCTCAAGACCCGCGTGGATGTCAGAGAAATATCCTGAAGTACTGCGGACGAACGCAGATCGAACAAAAAATCTGCATGGACTTAGACATAACCATTGTTTAACTTCTCCAGTATATCGAAAAAAAGTGAGACAGATGGCTGATCAGCTGGCCGCGGAATTTGGAGATCATCCTGCCGTTATAGGCTGGCATATCTCTAATGAATACGGGGGAGACTGCCATTGCTCTACCTGCCAGTCTGCATTTCGTCACTGGCTGAAAGATAAATATGAAACGCTGGATGCACTGAACAGTGCCTGGTGGACTACGTTTTGGAGTCACACATATACGAGCTGGGAGCAGATTGAATCCCCATCTCCCCTGGGTGAGTCGCTTGTGCACGGCCTTACTTTAGATTGGAAGCGTTACACAACGGATCAGACTGTGGATTTTTATCAGTGGGAAGCAGCACCGTTAAAAGAAAAGCGGCCTGATCTTCCGGCTACAACGAATTTCATGGAAGAATATGAAGGATTGGATTATTGGAAGTTTAAAGATGTCGTGGACATTGTTTCCTGGGATGCTTATCCGACCTGGCATGATAATCAGGAAGAGGCAGTACAGGCCTCGAGAACAGCATTTCTGCATGATATTAAGCGGAGCATTAAAGGCGGCCAGCCCTTTTTACTTATGGAAAGTACGCCAAGCAACACAAACTGGCAGCCTTTAAGTACGCTGAAAAAACCGGGAATGCATCATCTAGCTTCTCTTCAGGCAATCGCACACGGGTCTGATTCTGTCCAGTATTTTCAATGGAGAAAGAGCCAGGGGTCCAGTGAAAAATTCCACGGAGCTGTTGTTGATCATGTAGGGCATGAAAATACCAGAGTGTTTAAAGAAGTGACACAGGTTGGGGAGTCCTTGGAAAGACTTCAGGAAATTACCGGCGCTGTAAGTCATCCGAAGACAGCACTTGTTTATGATTGGGAAAACAGGTGGGCGATTAATGAAGCACAGGGTCCGAGGAATATTGGACCGGGCTATGAAGATACGGTTCAGGAATTCTACCGGCCTTTATGGGATATGGGCGTCGCTGTTGATGTAATCGACTCGGAACAGAGTCTCGATCAGTATGATCTGATTGTTATGCCGATGCTTTATATGATAAAGCCTGGTACAGCCGAGAAAATCGAGACCTTTGTAAAAAGAGGCGGGACCCTTGTTACCACATATTGGTCAGGAATCGTGGATGAAAACGACCTTGTCTGGCTGGGAGGCCTTCCGGGTCCGCTTCGTAGCGTGCTTGGTATTTGGTCGGAAGAAATTGATTCTCTTCATGACGGCCAGACCAATCAATTAACGTTTACTACTGGAAAGATGAGCAATCAATCTTACCAACTCAAAGAGCTGTGCGATTTGATTCACCTGGAGTCGGCCAATTCACTGGCTTCCTATGATGAAGATTTCTACAAGGGACGGCCTGCCGTAACAGTGAATACGTTTGGAGAAGGGAAGGCGTATTATATCGCAGCCCGGACAGAAGAGGCCTTCTACACTGATTTTCTAAAACAGATAGTAGAAGAAGCAGGCATAGAAAAAAATATACAAACCGAGCTTCCCCGCGGAGTGACTGTTCAGAGAAGAGTGAAGGATGAACATTCCTACCTGTTTCTATTGAATTTCACAAAAGAAGAAAAAACATTTTCTCTCAGCGGTAAAAAAGGATGGGACTTAATTCATCAGGAATCCTTACAGGGAGAATGTTCGCTTGAGCCTTATGGGGTGAGGGTAGTAAGAGAAGAATAAAATGAAGAAGATAAACGAACAACCTCGTCTTTATATTAAAGAGACGAGGTTGTTTTTTTGTTATGAGGACATCGATTTTGTAAAAAAAGACATCAGACGTCTACTCAGGCAGATCAGCCATCGGTGAAGATAAAGAGAGTGTTCTTATCTCTTTAGCTGAGGCATGGCCTGCCGAAAGCGTATGTCTGGTGATGCTAATAAAAGGAACAAGTGCTTCTTTTTAACCCGCTTCGTGAGGTGTAATCACACATTTCAGCCCGTCTTTTCCAAGAGCGGCCTGAAATCCAGCTTTGGTTTCAGAAAGAGGGAAGGTGTGAGTGACAAATTTGGAAAAAGGAAGCCGGCGTTCATTGATCCACTGCACCGCTTCAAAGTGACAGGCCCGGGAAGCGCCATGGGTCCCGCATACATTTAGTTCTTTATACAAAATAAGGTTCGTATTCAGCTCACCTGAGGTTCCTTTCGGAAGACCGGCAAAAAACAGTACATTGCCAAGTGTTTTCACGATCGTGAGCGCCTCCTGCTGAACGGCAGGGGATGGGGCCGTAACGATCACCGTATCGCAGCCATAGCCTCCGGTCTCCGCCTTAATTCTTTGTTCCACATCCTCAGCAGCAGGATCCAGACAGAGATCTGCACCAAATTCCAGTGCAAACTGACGTCTCGGGGCAGAGCGCTGCACGGCAATAACTTTTTCCGCTCCCATCTTTTTCAGCGCTGCGATAAACATACAGCCGATCGCACCGGCTCCGTACACCACAACGGTCTGGCCGGCTGCTGCTTTTACTTTTTTCAAGCCGCTTAATACACAGGCAAAAGGCTCGGACAAGCTGGCTTCGAGAAAAGAAATACCTGGTGCAGTCCGCTGAATCGACCCCCGCTCTACGAAGGCTCTCGGCAGAAGCATATATTCTGCAAACCCTCCATCTATTTGATAACCAATCGATTCTCCAAGCCTGCAGTGATGACCTAAATCCTGGAGGCAGTAAAGACATGTTCCGCAGGGGATATGGGCCCCAAGCGTAACGGTATCTCCTTTATGCCAAAGGGCTGCTTCGCTGCCGGTTTCTATAATTTCACCGGCTATTTCGTGACCGGTGATACGTGGAAAGGCGACCCGTTTATCTCCATTCTTATAAATCCGCAGGTCTGATCCGCAGATTCCGACGGCACCGACTTTCAGCAGGATGTCGTGCGGCCCGGGTTCAGGGATAGGTACCTGTTTAAAAAGCAGTGTTTCTTTGTCTGTTAAGTAAACCGCGTTCATCGTCATAACTGGCTGTCCTCCTTTTGAAACTGAAGTGATTCCTGCAGAAAGCGGCGGACCGTCTCGATTTCTGAAGAAGTTCTTTCCTGATCCCAATGAAGGCGGCTGGCAAATACCTCAGCGGCATCTTCCAGCGAGGAGGATGCCTTATCGGGGGCAAACAGCACCAGACTCGTACGGCGCTCAAAGAAATCCATGAGGGTGCAGGCTGATTCGTTTTCAATCGTATAAGCAGCTTCCCCCTTGATCCGATGCCCGCCTGCTTCCTGGATCATCTGAATAACTTGATCTGCGTGACGGCCGTAGCGGTAGAAGTACTCCTCAACTGCCGGGGAGGGAAGATCTGCGGCGTCGGGGGAGGCCTTCAGCTCCTGAAGACACGATTCAAAATGAAAATCACTGCCAAAGGATCCGCCGGTTAATGGGATCGCGTCAGTGCGGGAAGCGGATGTCAGCAGATTTCCTTTTTCGCAGATGAAAGAAAGGACCCGTTCTGCCATCTTCCGGTAGCCGGTCAGTTTCCCGCCCGCAATCGTAACGAGGCCGGAGTCGGAATAAAAAATATCGTCATGACGGGAGAGCTCCGCCGGCGGCCTGCCTTTTTCCCCAATAAGAGGGCGGACGCCTGCCCAGCTTGAAATAATATCGTCTGCAGATAAAGAGAGCGAAGGAAAAGCGGCATGAAGACATGAAAGAAGGTAATCCACCTCCTCTCGTTCCACGAGAATATGCTCCATATCCTTTTCATATAAAGATTCGGTAGAGCCGACGTAGGTGCAGCCTTCTCTTGGAATCACAGCAATCATCCGACCTTTGTGCTGAAAATAAATTGATTCCTGCACGGGAAGACGCTCATGGGGGAAGACGATATGAATACCTTTAGCCAGCACCATATGCTTTCCGGTAACTGGAGCATCTTTGATTCTCACTTTATCGACCCAGGGACCGGCAGCGTTTACGATGAAATCGGCATAAATCGAATAAGAACGACCAGTTTCCACATCTACAGCCTTTACCCCGACTGCTTTTCCTGTTCCGTCCTTAATAAGTTCTTCCATCGTAACGTAGTTTGCAGCGAGAGCTCCATACTCTGCGGCGGTTTTGATGACTTCCAGCGTCAGACGGCTGTCATCTGTACGGTATTCGACATAGCGGCCGCTTCCTTTTGTTGTCCCCGGGTTAAGAAGGGGTTCTTTTTTTAATGTCTTCCGCCGGGATAACACTTCATGACGTTCATCCTCAGACACGCCCGCCAGCTGATCGTAGACGGTGAGGCCGAGTTTTAAAGTAGGCAGCGTAAAGGATTCATTTTTCATTAATGGAAACAGCATCCGGATCGGACGGACGAGATGCCTGGCGTTTCGGTACACCACGTCTCGTTCCCGTCCGGTTTCCCGGATAACAGCAAAGTCCAGCTGCTGCAGATATTTTAATCCACCGTGAATGAGCTTGCCTGATTTGCTGCTCGTCCCGGATGCGAAATCTTTTTTCTCGATAAGGCCGGTACGCATGCCCCGGGAAGCCGCATCGAGCGCAATCCCGCTTCCGGTAATGCCCCCTCCGATTATCAAAATGTTCAATGGCGTTTCTGCCATCTTTTCCAATAGGGAATGTCTCTTCAGGGCCGAAAAGTCAGATGATGTCATAATGGCCTCCTTTTACATTTGTTCTATTATATTTCATATGAAACAGAGTTTACGCTAATAATATAGCGCTTTCATTTTATCGTCAACTACATTTATTTTTAAAATAGCTCTTTTAATAAATAAGAGAAGTTTTTATTGACAAAAAGAGAAAATCTCCTTACGATGTTTACAAACGTTACAATATCGAACAAATGTAAAAAAAGGAGAGGGTTTTATATGACGGATTGGGCAGCTCAGCAATCGGAAGAGGTAGTAAAAGACTGGCTCAGACAGATGCATTTAATTCGTTTTTTTGACGAAAAGGTAGATGAATTTTTTGCAAAAGGCATGATCCACGGAACTACCCACTTGTGTGTCGGACAGGAGGCGTCAGCGGTAGGAGCCTGCGCTCCTTTGCAGGAAGACGATATGATTACGAGTACGCACCGCGGCCACGGCCATTGTATTGCGAAAGGAGCCGAGCCGGATCGGATGATGGCCGAACTGTTCGGCAGGGTCACCGGCTACTGCAAAGGTAAAGGCGGATCGATGCACATTGCTGATGTAGAGAAAGGAAATCTCGGGGCAAACGGTATTGTCGGCGGCGGTATTCCGTTGGCAGTTGGCGCCGCATTGACGTCGCAGATGAAAAAACAGGGCAAGGTAGCTGTGTGTTTCTTCGGAGACGGAGCGACCAATGAAGGAAGCTTTCACGAGTCATTAAACCTCGCTTCCATTTGGAAACTTCCGGTTGTGTTTGTCTGCGAAAATAATCAGTACGGTATGTCCGGACCGGTAAAAGATATGGTGAATATAGAAGATATTGCCGACCGCGGTGCTTCTTACGGTATTCCCGGTAAAGTAGTAGACGGTAACAATCTGCTCGAAATGGCCAGTGTAATGGAGGAAGCGGTTACGCAGGCAAGATCGGGAAGCGGTCCGGTTCTGATTGAAGCGAAAACCTACCGTTGGAAAGGACATTCCAAGAGTGATGCAAAAAAATATAGAACGCGTGAAGAGGAGAAGGACTGGCGCACCAACAAAGATCCGATCAAACGCTTTGAGGAATGGCTGCTCGAAGAAGGCAGACTGACGAAAGAAGAAGCTGAAACGATCAGACAGTCCGCATTGGAGGAGATTAATCGGGCAGTTGAATTTGCAGAAAACAGCGAAGAGCCATCTATGGATACGATTCTTGAGGATGTCTACGCTTAACTATAAGGAGGGTGCAGCATGAGAGAGATAACGTACGCGGAAGCAGTGCGCGAAGGATTAAGTCAGCGTATGCGCGAAGACAGTGACGTATTTGTGCTTGGAGAGGACATCGGTGTATACGGTGGAGCTTTCGGCGTGACACGTGGAATGATTGAAGAATTTGGGCCGGAACGAATCCGCAACACGCCGATTTCAGAGGCAGCAATTACCGGAGCTGCGGTTGGAGCAGCATTAACCGGCATGAAGCCTGTGCTGGAGCTGCAGTTTTCCGATTTCATTACCATTGCTATGGATCAGCTCGTGAATCAGGCGGCGAAAGTTCGTTATATGTATGGCGGCAAAGGCCACGTGCCAATGGTCGTCCGGACGCCCTCCGGCTCGGGAACAGGGGCTGCGGCGCAGCACTCCCAGAGTCTTGAGGCATGGGTAGCGCACATTCCGGGGTTAAAAGTAGTGCAGCCGTCCACCGCCTATGACGCTAAAGGGCTTTTGAAAGCAGCGATGGAAGATCCGAACCCGGTTATTTTCTATGAACATAAAGTGCTGTATAAATCAAAATCAGACGTTCCGGAAGAGGAGTACACGATACCACTTGGAAAAGCGGACATCAAAAAAGAAGGAACCGATGTCACGATTATTGCTACGGCTATTATGGTGCACAAAGCGTTAGAAGCCGCTGAAAAGCTTGAAGAAAAAGGAATCAGCGTAGAAGTAGTGGATCCAAGAACGCTCGTGCCGCTCGATGAAGAAACAATCATAAAGTCGGTGTCGAAAACCGGAAGAGTCATTATCGTTCATGAGGCAGTAAAACGGGGAGGATTTGGCGGCGAAATTGCAGGGGTGATTGCAGAAAGCGAAGCGTTCGATTACCTGGATGCTCCTATCCGTCGTCTCGGGGCTCTGCCGATTCCTGTTCCCTATAATCCCGTATTGGAAAAAGCCATGATTCCTCAGGTGGAGGATATTGTGAAAGCGGTGGAAGAAACGATGCGCGGAGCATAAAGGAGGGAATACGATGGCGAAAGAGATTTTTATGCCAAAACTAAGCAGCACGATGGAAACAGGTACGCTGCTGCAGTGGTTTAAAGAAGAAGGCGACCCGATCGAGGTCGGAGATCCGGTATTTGAGATTATGACCGACAAGATAAATATAGAAGTAGAAGCCTATGAAGAGGGTATTCTGCTCAAAAGATATTATGGAGTGGATGAAGAAGTCCCGGTGAACGGTATCGTTGGTTATATTGGAGAAAAGGGAGAAGAAGTACCCGAACATCCAGGGGGAACGCCAGAGGAACCCGTATCAGAACTAGAAAAAGAAACAGAATCCGCCGTTGAAAAACGTCTTCAGCAGAAGCGGATTCGTCCTCCAATGGGAAGGTACGGGCTACGCCGGCTGCACGAAAAAAAGCGGAAGAGGCGGGAGCGGCGCTTCACACCTTCCAGGGAAGCGGACCAAACGGACGAATTCATAAAAAAGACGTAGATGTCTCCAAACAGCAGGCAGAGCGTATTACGCCGCTTGCAGAGAAAGTCGCTGCGGACACAGGAGTCGACCTTACAGGCATAGAGGGAAGCGGGCCGAACGGGAAAATCTACCGGAAAGATGTAGAACGTCCGTCTGAAGAAACAGCACCGGCAGCTAAAGCAGAATCTACCCTATACGAAGGCACGCGTCGCTTTATTGGAGACAGAATGCAGCAGAGCAGCAGCGAAATTCCACACGTTACATTGAATACAGAAATAGATGCATCTGTCCTGAAGAAAATGAGAACAGAGCTGCTTCCGGTCATTGAAAAGAAAACCGGGAAACGTCTGTCCTATAACGATATTCTCGTCAAAGCGCTGGGCGAAGTGCTGATTTCTCATCCGCAGATAAACAGCACGTTTGAAAACAATAGTATTTCAAGGCATCAGGAAGCTCACATCGGTATAGCGGTTGCGGCTGATTTTGGGCTGATGGTTCCAGTCCTTCGTGATGTAGAAAAGAAAAGTCTGTCTGTCATCGTCCAGGAAAGCAAGGAGCTTGCCATAAAAGCAAGAGAAGGCCGGACGAAGCCGGATGATATGAAGCAGGGGACCTTACGATCAGCAACTTAGGGATGTATGCGGTAGATTATTTTAATCCCATCATTAACCAGCCTCAGGCGGCTATTCTCGGCGTCGGGAGAATGCAGGATAAAGCAGTGGCATTCAATGGCGCGGTAGAAGTCCGTCCTATCCTTTCCCTCAGTCTTTCATTTGATCATCGTATTGTGGACGGGGCGCCTGCAGCTGCGTTTCTGACAGAGTTAAAAGAAAAGCTGGAATCCCCGTATGAGCTTTTAATATAGGAGGCAGAAACAGATGCAGACATACGATATTGTGATTGTTGGAGGAGGTCCGGGAGGGTATACGGCAGCCTCACGGGCCGCTGCCCTGGGACAGAAAACAGCGCTGATAGAAGCAGCAGACCTTGGCGGTACATGCCTGAACAGAGGTTGTATTCCTTCAAAGACGTACCTTCGTCATGCAGAAGCATACAGAGAGGTGCTTCATGCCGGACAATTTGGTATTGAAACAGGGGATGTTCATTTTTCCTACAACTCCATGGTGGATCGGAAAAATAACGTTATTAAAACGCTGCGTCAGGGAGTGGCATCCCTTATGAAAGCTGGAAAAATTGATGTTCTGCGTGGACGCGGGACGATTCATCCGGATCTGACTGTCAGCGTCGATGATGCCGGCAAAGAGACCGTTGTTCAAGGAAAGAAAATCATTGCAGCGATGGGATCCACTCCTGCAGTCCCTCCGATTAAAGGCATCGATCAGGCTTCTTATCATACGAGTGACACCATCTTTGAGATGGACCGGATGCCGGAGCGGCTGACGATTATCGGGGCGGGTTATATTGGGGTGGAATTTGCGAGCATTTATGCTGCATTTGGTGTGAAGGTCACGCTCGTAGAGATGGCGGACCGGATTATTCCGCTTGAAGACAGCGATGCCGGTGATGAATTAACAAAAACACTTCTCGATCAGAATGTAACTATTGTCACAAACGCCGCAGTAGAAGAAATTAAAGACGGTACGAGCACAGTGATCAATCAAGGTGGCAGTCGTTCCGTTCTGGAGGCAGATGTTCTGCTGATTTCAACGGGGAGGCGCGCCAATTTGGAGGCGCTGGCCGAACTGGATTTGAAACAAGATGGTCCCTACATTCAAACGAATAGCATGATGCAGACGAGCCGGCCGGAAATCTATGCGATCGGAGATTTGGCGGGAGGGTGGCAGCTGGCCCATGCTGCCAGCGCAGAAGGGACCATTGCAGCCGAGCACGCTTCCGGGGAAACCCCGAATATTAATATGCAGCTGATTCCAAGATGCATTTATACGTATCCGGAAGTCGCTTCCATTGGCTTCAGCGAAGCGGAGCTGCAAAAAGAGGGACGCGCCTATAAAACGAGCAAAACGCCGCTGCGTATTAATGGGAAATCGCTGACGGCTGGTAATACAAAAGGATTTATGAAGCTGTTTTCTGATGAAAAATACGGAGAGATTCTGGGAGCGGTACTGGTAGGGCCACATGTGACAGAAATGATAGCTGAGCCGGAAGCGTTTATGCAGCTGGAAGGAACGCTTGAAGAGTGGAAAGCCATGGTTCATCCTCACCCTACGCTTTCAGAGAGTCTGCATGAGACAGCGGTTTCTCTTTTAAATAAACAATAAAGTTTATTTTTGTTTTTTGTTGGAACATATGTAACCCAGAAGCGCAGTCTAATGATATACTGGGAAAAAGTTTGCTATGTCTAATAAAAAAGGAAGAGAAAGATGCTGAATTGGGAAGAGCGCAGAATGATTGTGAAAGCAGCAAAGCTCTACTATGCAGAAGGATGGACACAGGCTCAGATTGCCAAGAAAAACGGCGTATCCAGGCCTGTTATATCAAAGCTGTTGAACCGGGCGAAAGAAGAAGGAATTGTGGAGATTTATATTAAAGATAAAACCGTGCAGACAGTAGAGCTTGAGCAGAAGCTTGAAAAAAAATATGAACTTAAAGAAGTTATTGTCGTAGCAGGAGCAGGGTATACCCCTGAAATGGTGCTGCGGCAGCTCGGGAAAGCCGGAGCTTCCTACTTATCAAAACGTTTAACAGGAAACAAAAAGATCGGTATCTCCTGGGGGGCCTCGGTGCACGCATTGATCACGGAATATCCATACGAGCGCAGGGAGCAGGCGCACGTCGTTCCGCTTATCGGAGGAATGGGAAATAACTTCGTGCACCTGCACTCCAATCAGCTGAGCTTTCATTTTGCACAGAAGCTGAATACGAGCTGTTCTTATTTATACGCTCCCGCTATGGTGGAGTCTGATGACTTAAAGAACCGTCTCACGGCTTCAAAAGATATAGCAGAAGTGCTTGAAGAAGGAAGAAATGTTGATATAGCAGTAGTGGGTATTGGAAACCCGGTCGTACAGTCAACGATGGAAAAGATGGGGTATATTCACGAAAATGATATTGCTTCATTGAAAAAATCACAGGCAGTCGGTGATATTAATTCCAGCTTTTTCGATTCACTCGGACATAAAATTGATCATCCGATAAATGAGCGGGTCATCGGACTGAATATAGACGAAATAAAAAAGATACCCGAAGTACTGGCTATTGTAGAAGGGGCTCATAAAATAAACAGTGTGCACGCAGCTTTAACCGGCGGTTATATTGACGTACTGGTCATTGATGACAGTATGGCCCAGGCTCTTGCAGAGGAATAATACGCTGCCGATACTCTCGGCACAGATATAATTTTTTTAATTTTCCAAAAAGACTTGACTTAAAAATGAAAGCGCTTTATTATATTTACAAACGTAACTATCTGTTACAAATGTAAATGGGGTGAGGATATGTGGGGAACTTTTATTTTCATTTTTGCCGCAATGTGGACGCTGCAGTTTCTAATGACGCAATGGCAGGTGAAACAGTACAAAGCAAAAGTAAATATGCTCAGCAGCAAAAAAACAGGATTTCTTGGCACCGGCTATTATAAAAAGCGCTTCGGCTTTGGAGCGGTAGCTATTTTAATAAGCGATACAGAAGGTTTTATCAAAGAAGCCCACGTTATGAGGGGGCTTACCATTTTTGCCAAGTTCAAGGAAAAACCGGAGTGGAAAGGGCTGTCGTTGGAAGAGTGCCGTTTCTACCAGGGTGGAAAAGAAAAAGAGCGTTTTGCCGTACAGAATGCGCTCGAGCTGATTATTAAGGAAAAAGCTAGTAAAGACAAGGAGGAGAGAGTATGGATTTCTTAATTGCAGTAGCAGAGGGCTTTATCGGCATGTTTCAGGCCGGAGGGGACACATTCGTTGGGCTTGTTACAGGTATTATACCGCTTCTAATCTGCCTTATTACCGCTGTTAACGCACTGATCAAATTTATTGGGGAAGAGAGGGTGTTCGCTTTCGCACAGAAATGTACGAAAAACATCATCCTGCGCTATACGATCTTTCCGCTGATGGCTGTATTCTTTTTAACAAACCCGATGTGCTACACATTCGGACGTTTTCTTCCGGAGCGTCAGAAGCCGGCCTTCTACGACGCTTCCGTTTCTTTTGTACATCCGATTACAGGTCTCTTCCCTCACGCCAATCCAGCTGAACTGTTTGTTTATACAGGCATTGCTGCAGGAATCACGCAGCTCGGATTATCGCTTGGACCGCTCGCGATTCGTTTTTTCATCGTTGGAATTATTGTAATGCTGCTTCGCGGTATTGTTACAGAAATTATTTCAAACAGAATGTTTAAAAACAAAGAGCGGGAAGCGGCAGAAGCACAAGCCGCCTCTTCATAAGAGGGGGGAAACGACATGGCAGAATATAAAGCAGTTAAAGTATCCAAAGGGCCTACGGGCTGGGGAAAAGGCCTGATTATTCATCCCTCGGATGAAAAGAAATACGTGATTTCCGTTACCGGAGGCGGTATTCACCCCGTTGCCCAGGAAATTGCGGACAGAACCGGTGCAACACCAATTGACAGCTTTGCTACTTCCGTCCCGAAAGAAGAAATTGCCTGCGCGGTTATTGACTGCGGCGGTACGGCACGAAGCGGTGTGTATCCGAGAATGGGAGTCAAAACGGTTAACACATACGGAAACTCACCTTCCGGCCCGCTGATGAAGTTTATTAACGAAGAGAATTTTGTCTCAGGGGTCGGGGTCAAAAATATTACTGATCTGGATGGTTCGGAAGAAGAAGCCATTGAGGCAGACAATGAAAAAATAGAACAAAAGGAATCCCTGCTGAATAAAGATGTGGCCAAAAAAGTAAAAGAGGAAGCCAAGCAGAAAGCAGCTGTACAGCATCCCCGCAAAAAAAATAAAATCAATTCCATGATTCAAAAGCTCGGCGGCGCGATGGGAAATGTAATCAGCATTTTTTATCAGGCCGGCCGCGACACGATAGACACCGTTATAAAGAATATTCTTCCTTTCATGGCCTTCGTCAGTACGTTGATTGGAATTATCACCTTCACGGGAATCGGTGACCTGATCGCAAACTTTGTCACGCCTCTGGCAAGCAGTCTTACAGGTATGTTGATTTTGTCGCTGCTCTGCTCGATTCCGTTGATTTCGCCGATGCTTGCGCCGGGAGCAGTTATTGCCCAGGTCGTTGGTGTGCTGATCGGTGTCGAAATCGGACGCGGCAATATTCCGCCGGAGATGGCGCTGCCTGCCCTGTTTGCTATTAATCCGCAGGTAGGAACAGACTTTGTGCCTGTTGGCTTAACGCTCGGAGAAGCAGAAACGGAAACCATTGAAGTCGGCGTGCCGGCTGTGTTGTTCTCCCGCCTGATTACGGGACCAATCGCTGTCGTTATTGCTTATTTCTTCAGTATTGGAATGTATTAATCGAAAACAGGGGAGGAATTTAAATGAAGGAGACGGTTATAATGTCTGATTATTTTAAAGCAAAAGTAGAATATGTAGGAGAAGAAGCAGATCTGATGTGGGAAGAGAAAATGGTCATCCTTTTCAATAATACGGTGCCGCAGGATCTGAAGGATATTGCTATCGTACATGAAGGCGGCAGCCTTGCAGCGCCAATTGAGGAAGGTGACGTGATGATGATCGGCGACACCCCATTCACTCTTTTATTTGTAGGAGACAAAGCCAATGAAACGATGACCGATCTCGGACATGCGACGTTTCATTTCAATGGTTCGGCCACTGCCGACCAGCCGGGCACGATCTGCCTGGAAGATAAAGAAATTCCCGCCATTGAGCCTGGAATGATCATTTCATTTCGAAAAAAATAAAGAAAACATAAGGAGTGGACCGCAATGCTCGGAACAAATAGAAAGCTGATTGCATTGGAACAACAGGGGAAATCCATACGCGTGGGACTGGTAGGAGCCGGACAGATGGGACGGGGAATGATCGCCCAGATTGAAAAAATGAAAGGCATGAAAGTAGTGATCACGGCTGATATTGCTGTTGAAAATGTCGTGAATGCCTACGAAAATGCCGGCATTAAAAAAACAAATCTGGTCGTAACAGATGACAAGAGCGAGGCAGCAGAAGCAATCCGCTCCGGGCTCGTCGTGGCGACAGCAGATGCTTCGCTTGTAAGCGGCCTGGCAGATGTGGACGTTGTCGTTGATGCAACCGGCGTCCCGAATGTAGGGGCTGAGATTGCCTGGAAGTCGATCACAAATAAAAAACACATCGTTATGCTGAACGTAGAAGCAGATATTACGGTGGGGCCGATCTTAAAGCAGATGGCAGACGCGGCCGGAGTCGTTTATACCGGGTCGGCAGGAGATGAGCCGGGTGCGATTATGGAGCTGTTCGATTTTTCAGAAGCGCTTGGCTTTGAAACCGTTGCCCTCGGAAAAGGAAAAAATAACCCATTGAACGTGGAAGCCAATCCGGATACAGCTGCCAAAGAAGCAGCGGAGAAAAAGTCCAGTCCGAAAATGCTGGCCTCGTTCCAGGACGGCACGAAAACGATGGTAGAAATGAATGCAGTAGCCAATGCGACCGGATTTCTTCCAGATAAACCGGGAATGCATGGGTTTCAAGGGGAAGTGAAGGACCTGCCGGCGTTTTTCCAAACAAAAGAAAACGGCGGAAAAGTATCGAAAGAAAAAGTAGTAGAATATATTAATGGTATTGCACCAGGCGTGTTTGCGATCATCCGCTCCGAGCAGGAGGAAGTAAACGCAGAACTCACCTATTTAAAAATGGGAGACGGCCCGAACTATGTGCTGTACCGGCCATATCACCTGACGAGTCTGGAAACGCCGCTTTCGATTGCAAAAGCCTACCTCGATCATGTACCCACCATCGCGCCTTACAAAGGACGGATCGCAGAGACGGCAACCGTAGCGAAAAAAAATCTGGCAGAAGGAGATTACCTGGACTCCATCGGAGGATTTACCGTGTACGGCACGATACTGACAGCAGAGGAGTCCGACGCGATGGAAGCCCTTCCGATCGGTCTCGTAGACCGTCACATCAAAATGAGAAAAGCAGTCAAAAAGGGTGAAATTATCCGTATGAGCGATATTGTCCATGAAAAAGACACCACAATCTGGAAACTTCGCGAACTGCAGAATACATTTGGCACGGTTTCTATAGAAGAAAATGATATAATAAAAGAAGTTCCAGTAGTATAAATTAAAGAGGGGATCGTCATGAAAAAGAATATTATGATTGGTGATCTATTTTGTGAAAGCTGCAAGGAAGAAGTACCGCACAGAATCGAATACGTGAATAATGAAATTTCGACGATAACATGTGAAGTCTGCGACCGTAATATTCAAATTAACCGGGACATGATGAAGGAATTCTACGAAGAAATTTACGAGCGTGTGTCTTCCAAGCCTCACCGGGTAACAGAGGAATACAAAGCTGATTTAAATCATTTTATCAAAGGCTTTCCGTTCCGTGTGGTCAGTAAACCATATCGTCTGATTAAAGATATGAACCAAACGCATCAGATTTTAAAAGAGCACCGCGACAAGCATCCCCGGCACTAATAAATAGAAAGTCTTCTATCTCCTGTAGATAAAGAAGGCTTTTTCTTTTTGTAGAAAAAAGAGAACGGCATTCACATACAGACCTCGATAGGTATATAATAAAATAGTGAAAACAAGCAGAGGAGACGATATCGCATGAGTATGCAGACAAATGAGGAGCGCCTCGAATCGCTTCAAAAAAGCTATGAACAGTACAAAAGCCAAAACTTAAACTTGAATATGGCCCGGGGAAAGCCCTGCCCGGAGCAGCTTGATCTCTCGAATGGCATAATGGACATTCTAACGTCCGGCGACAGTTTGAAAAGCACCGACGGAACGGATCTTCGCAACTACGGAGGCATTGATGGCCTTCCGGAAGCAAAAGAACTTTTCTCACAGATTCTGGAAGTGGATACAGATGAAATAGTTATCGGCGGCAACTCCAGTCTTGCGATGATGCATGACTCGATCGCCCAGGCAATGATGCATGGCGTACCGGATGGAAACGGCCCGTGGGCAAAGCAGGAAAAGGTAAAATTTCTCTGTCCAAGTCCAGGGTATGACCGGCATTTTGCCATTTGTGAACTGTTCAATATAGAAATGGTAATCGTTGATATGAAAGAAGACGGACCGGACATGGATCAGGTCGAAAAGCTCGTTCGTGAAGATGAAGCGGTAAAAGGAATCTGGTGCGTGCCGAAGTACAGCAATCCGACCGGTATTGTTTATTCAGATGAAGTAGTAGACCGCCTGGCTTCTATGGAAACAAAAGCCGCGGATTTCCGGATTTTCTGGGACAATGCGTATGCGATTCATCATTTAACTGATGAGCCGAAAGAAATTAAAAATCTGCTCGATGAGTGTAAAAAGCAGGGCAGCCCGAACCGGGTGCTGATGTTCAGCTCTACGTCCAAAGTGACGTTTCCTGGATCGGGTGTAGCCATGCTTGCCGCAAGTGAAGAAAACCTGGACAGATTCCGGAAGAATATTTCCTTTCAAACAATCGGTCCGGATAAACTCAATCAAAAGCGGCACGTGGAATTTTTCAAAAATATGGACGGCCTGAAAGCGCATATGAAAAAGCATGCAGCGATCATTGAGCCGAAGTTCCGCGCGGTTATCGAAATTCTCGATCAGCAGTTGAGCGGCAAAGGAATTGCTTCATGGGACCGTCCGGACGGCGGTTATTTCATCAGCCTGGACACGCCGGAAGGCTGCGCAAAGGAAGTCGTAAGTATGGCTTCTGACCTGGGAGTCACGCTGACCGGAGCGGGGGGACGTTCCCTTATAATAACGATCGAAGGATCAAAATATCCGCATCGCACCGACGTTTCCTTCCGAAGCAGAGCTCCGCAAAGCGATTGAAGTGCTCTGTGTATGTATTGAGCTGGCCAGTATGAAAAAAACCGGACAGGCCTCTTAATGAAACCTTCTGCCCGTTTCTAAAAGAGCGGTTGATTTAAATGCGTATTTACGTTACGATAGTAAATATACATGAGCGGTACATCTTTTTTAAACTAAATAACTGGCAGCAATAAATAGACTAAAGCGCTGATTTATGAGCCGGAAAACGAGTAAACCCACCCGTTTTCTGGCTTTTTTGCGTTTTAGTATAGAAGATAACCTGGCACATCTTGATGGAGCCGGATTTCACCGCTTTTTCAGAACATAAAGGAGGAGGCACATACAGGATGAACTACATGATCGACCATAAGAACAAAATGATCCATAACGGTCGATTTGCAGGAGATTACTGCGGATTGTCGCAGATCGAAGATGCGGATAAAGAGCACGTGAACAATCAAAAAGAAGTAGATATGCTTGTGAACACGAAAGGCTATGAAAAGTGTTCATACTGCTGTGGGTCTTTTATTCCAGGATTTATACAGCATTCGATCGAGTCAAAAACAGAATAACCCCTTTCTGCCAGCCCTATGAGCTGGTTTTTTTGCGGAAAAAATCAGCCCGCGGTTTGATATAATGAAAAGAAAAAGGGGGGCGGGAAGATGCTCACAGACCGGCAGGTACAGAATTATTTGAAAACCTATGCGCTTAATGACGGGCGCTGGACGCACCAGTGGCAGGAGCTGCCGCAGACGAAAACGGTTTCTTCCCTGTTTGTGCAGAGCTTTGCACCGGATTCTTATGAAAAGACGGTGTTGATGATCCATGGTTACTTTGACCACAGTGCAACGAATCGGCTGTTTCTTTTTTGTCTGCTGGAGCATGGATTTCGTGTTCTTCTTTTTGATCTGCCGGGTCACGGGCTTTCTGGAGGAAGGCGACATGAGGTGGAGACCTTTTCTGTTTATCAGGAGGCATTGCATCGGGTTATTGATATGGAAGAAGGTCCCCTTTACGCGCTGGGGCACAGCACGGGAGGCGGGCTGCTGGCTGAATATATGCTGAATGGAGGGCAGAAGCTGCAGAGAGTGGCTCTGGCTGCACCGCTTCTGCGTTCCAGCGCCTGGTGGCCGAGCCGGGCCGGTGCTCTTGTTGTGAGCCCCTTCAAGCAGACACATCCCCGGCGGTTTAGAATGCACATAGGATTTCCAGGCTTTATGGAAGAGCTGGCGCAGGATCCGCTGCAGGGAGCGGCGGTCTCTATTACGTGGGCAAAAGCGTTAGTTCGATGGGAGCGGTACATGCGGAGTCTTACTCCGCTTGAGAGTAAAAATATACAGATCCTGCAGGGTAATAAAGATGAAACCATCGACTGGATGTTTAACATGCAGGCCTATCATCGATTGTTCCCGGAGGCGGAAAAGATCTTTATAGAACAGGGCAGTCATGCTCTTTTAAATGAGCGGGAGCATCTGCGTTCGATCGTTTTTCACCTTTTGCTTCGTTTTTTGAGCTGAAGTCCGAAATACAATATAATCACCGGAGCGGCTGCCTGCTCCTGTCTACATACCTTAATCTAAAGAACAACCTCTCCAGGGAGAAGTTGTTCTTTTTTGCTTTTCTATGCTTGGGCCAATTCACTCGTTTTGCCGGCCTTCATTACCATGCCGTCGAGTGTTTTGCCCATCCAGTATTCCATCTGACGGGCGAGGGCAATCATTTTATCCAGATCCACTCCTGTGTTGATTCCCATTTCTTCGAACATATGAACCATGTCCTCCGAGGAAACATTTCCGACTGCTTTAGGCGCGAACGGACAGCCGCCTAGTCCGCCGACCGAAGCATCAAATCTGGTAATTCCGGCTTCGTATCCAGCGAGAACGTTGGCAAGACCGAGACCGCGGGTATTATGAAAATGCAGACCGAGCGGAATATCCTGTCCGAGTGCTTTTTGTACGGAAGCGATGCGTTCTTTAACCGAAGCCGGATTAGCCATCCCGGTCGTATCAGCGAGAACAACGCTGTCCGCACCGGCTTTTACAAACGATTCGGCCGCCTGAATAACCTGCTTTTCCGTCACTTCTCCTTCATAGGGACATCCAAATGAAGTAGCCAGTACGGCAGTGAAAGGCCGTTCTCCCTGAAGCGGCTGAAGAGCGCGGGTGAGCTCGGTTGTGCCCTCTTTTGTCGTGCGCCGGGCATTTTTTTTGTTAAATGTATCGCTGACGGCAAGCGTTGCATGCAGACGGTCAATAGACGTGTCCAGTGCCCGGTCGATACCGGATGAACTGAGTACCAGGCCTGCTATTTCCGTTCCTTCGCGTTTTTCCAGCTGGTCGACTACCGTTTCGGCATCGGCCATCTGGGGCACCACTTTAGGATTCACAAATGAAACAGCCTCTACTTTTCTTACACCGGCGCCGATAGCGCGTTCAATCATTTCCACCTTCTGCCCGTTGTAAGCAGTACTTTTTCATTTTGAATGCCATCCCGGGGTCCTACCTCACATAATTCAATCATCTTGTTCGCCTCCTTCATAGTAGTGAAGCACGTAGTCTCTGCCTCGGAAAATATGCTCGGTCATTGCTGCCTTAGCCCGTTCGACATCGCCGGCTTCTACAGCACGCAGGATCGTGTGATGATTCTGCAGAGAGTAAAAAAGGTTTTTTTCATCAAACCAGTAGAACGAACGGAAGATCAGAGGAAGCACAACTACTTTGGAAATCAGCTCCCGGACATGATCATTACGGCTTGCCTCAAACACAGCATCGTGAAACACATGATTGGCTTTCACAATAGCGTCAATGCGTGCAACATGCTCCTGACCCTGTTTTTCCAGAGCTTTTTCATAAGAATCATTCGCCTGTTTCATTTTCTCCAGATGTTCGTTCGTCCGGTGAATGGATGCCTGACCGGCCGCATAGCTTTCCAGCATCGCCCGCAGGTCATATACCTGGCGGACATCCTCTTTGGAAAACACTCTTACGCTGAATCCGCGCTTTAAAGGAGTAATCAGCCCATCAAATTCGAGCTGCTTTAACGCTTCCCGGATCGGCGTCCGGCTTACTTCCCAGTCCTTTGTTAAGCTTTCCTCTGTTAGTCTGTGTCCCGGCTTATAGATACCGGTCACGACAGCCTGCTTGATCTTTTCGTAAACGTTCATGGACAGCACCTCTATTCCCATTGTATACAAATGGGAGGATAAAACCAAACAGGAGCCTATTGTATACAGAGTTATAAAAAGAGTGGGTTCTTTATTTATACCAGTAAATATAAGGTTGTCAATATAGGATAAACGAATTAATTTTAAATAGTTTGACAATTTAACTTGATACTTTGTATACAAAGTGCTAATTTATAAGAAAGAAAGCGGCTTTTACTTTATCATTTTTGTAAAGGCTTACAAGAATAGAAAGAAGGTGCTTATGATGGAGCGGACAGAAGAAAAAACAAAATCAGAAATACAGGGCAGCGAAGAAGCAGCGCTTCCTCTGGAAGGAATCCGTGTGCTGGAAATGGGGACGCTTCTTGCGGGACCTTTCGCAGGCAGGCTGCTTGCTGATTTTGGCGCAGAAGTAATTAAGATTGAGCCGCCGGACAAAGCAGATCCGATGCGAAGCTGGGGAAAAAGCAAAGAGGGGACAGGGCTGTGGTGGCCGATTCAGTCGCGGAACAAAAAATCGATTACGTTAAATATGAGAGAAGAAGAAGGGCAGAAGCTGTTTCGTCAGCTGGCAGCAGAATCGGATATTGTTATCGAAAATTTCCGACCCGGTACGATGGAAAAGTGGGGGGCCTCATATGAAGAGCTGTCAGCGGAAAATCCCGGCTTAATTATGATGAGAACGTCGGGATTTGGGCAGACCGGTCCTTATAAAAAACGGGCTGGATTTGGGAGTGTCGGCGAAGCAATGGGCGGACTCCGCCATGTAACCGGTTTTGAAGACCGTCCGCCTTCACGTATTGGAATATCGATCGGGGATACGCTGGCGGCGCTTTTTGCGACGATCGGCTGTCTGACAGCAGTACACGAACGGCATACATCCGGAAAAGGTCAGGTGATCGATACGGCCATCTATGAATCGGTTTTTTCGGTGATGGAGAGCATTATACCGGATTATCTGCTGGCCGACTATGTGCGGGAGCGGATGGGAAATATCCTGCCGGGCGTGGCTCCATCCAATATCTATTTTACGAAAGATGACACATATATTGTTATCGGTGCAAACGCGGACGGAGTTTTCCGGCGTCTCTGTGACGCAATGGGGGAGCCGGAGCTGGCCGATCATCCTGATTATCATACGCATGAAGGGCGCGGCAGAAATATGAAAGCACTGGATCTTCGTATCGAAGAGTGGACCAAATCGCTGCCCGCAGAAGAAGCGCTGGCGGTTCTTGAAGAAAAAGGCGTGCCCTCCGGCAAAAATATTCTCAGCCGAAGATATTGTAGAAGATCCGCATTACAAGGCAAGAGAAATGATCGTTCCGGTGGAGCATCCCGAGCTTGGCAGCTTTCCAATGCCGGGTGTTGTTCCGAAGCTGAGCCGTACTCCGGGGCAGATCAAAAAGCCCGGTGCCAGTACGATGGGTGCTGATAATGAAGAAGTGTACGGTTCCATTCTGGAAATAAAAGAAGAACAGCTGAAGCAGTTAAAAGACAACCGCATTATTTAAACGGCCGGCAGCAGTATCCGGCTTTTGTTTTCCATATATATGTAAGCGCTTTAATGTGAGGGGAGAGAACGAAGATGCAAAAGAAAGTGAAAGAGCCGATCCGCAAGCCGTGGATCTGGATTACGATGGGGCTGCTTGTGGTGTTTAATGCGCCCTGGTACCTGCCGGTAGGAAGCATGGAACCATATATACTGGGAGTGCCCTACTGGGTGCTGATTTCCACCGCTCTTTCCCTTATACTCTGCGGTTTTTTGAGCTGGCTCTGTCTGCATGAATGGGACATCGTAGAGGATTTGGAAGAGGAAGGCAGGGAGAGGAGCGGACGTAAATGAATCTGACGTTTTCAGGAGCAGATGGAATTATTATTCTTGTGGTCTATGCTGTTATTATGCTTGTTGTCGGCTATCTTGCCGGACGTGGAAAAAAGTTAAATGAATCGTTGAGTGATTACTACCTGGCTGGTAAAAATCTTGGTATTATTGCTTTATTTTTTACTTTATACGCGACGCAGTACAGTGGTAATACCGTTGTTGGGTACGCACCGAATGCTTACCGGGAAGGGTTTTCCTGGCTGCAGTCTATCCCGTTTATGACGATCATTGTCGGGGTTTACCTGATGTTTGCACCAAGGCTGTATGCGATTTCCAAGCGGGCTAATTTTGTTACGCCCACCGATTGGGTGACGTACCGCTTCCGCAATAAGGCAGTGACAATTCTTGCTATTATATTGATGCTTTGGGGATTGGGAAATTACCTGCTCGAGCAGCTTGTTGCGATAGGGCAGGCCGCGTCCGGTCTTACAGGGGGAACGATTCCTTATGAATATGCCGTTATCGGCTTTGTATTTGTTATGTTGACCTACGAATGGCTCGGCGGAATGAAGGCCGTCGCATTTACGGATGTTATGCAGGGCATCGTATTAATGATCGGCATTATCGTGCTGCTCGTCGGGGCGTTGACGCTGACAGGCGGCGGTTTTACAAGTCTTACATCAGATATTGCAGCCACGGCACCCGAGAAAATAGGCGTTCCTGATACGATTACCTCGGTGAACTGGCTTAGTATGATTCTGCTCGTCGGATTTGGGGCCGCGATTTATCCGCATGCGGTACAGCGGATTTATTCGTCACAGAGCGAGAGAACTTTAAAACGCTCTTTATCCAGGATTGCATTAATGCCGCCGATTACGACAGGTTTTGTACTTATTATCGGTATTATCGGCATTCAGCTGTTTCCTAATCTGGATACAGCGGCTTCTGAACAACTTATTGGTTTAATGGCCAACGAAGTAGCTGCGATAAACGGTTTTTACTATTGGACCATGGTTATATTATTCGGCGGTATCGTCGCTGCGATTGTTTCGACCGCAGACTCGGCGCTTCTCAGCTTTTCATCGATGGTCTCCAATGATATTTACGGTAAATATATTAATCCTGATGCGCCGGAAAAGAAAAAAGTAAAGGTTGGAAAATTTGCGGGAATAGGTGTTATTGCCCTGCTTCTGTGGATTGCATGGAATCCGCCCGGCACGCTGTACCAGATTTTTGTCTTGAAATTTGAATTGCTTGTGCAGGTTTTCCCGGCTTTTGTGCTGGGTCTTTACTGGAAAAGACTCGCCGCTGTTCCGGTTTTCTGGGGTATGCTCGTCGGCGCCATTATTGCAGCGGCGATGACACTCACAGGAAACAGCACCTTTTTAGGCATACACGGCGGGGTCATAGGGCTTGCGGCTAACTTCTTTATCTGCACGGTCGGATCTCTTCTTATACCGGCCAGCCGGGCAACACAGATGGAAGCGGAAGAAAGAAGCTCGATGAAACTGGAGGAAATAAAGTATAATGAAAAAACAGGTTCATTAGGATAGAGCCTTTCTGCTTTTAAACTGCTGCAAAGAAGGTCCTGTTAATGACATTACCATCGTTTACTAACGCACCAAATGAACTAACCGGAAAAAAGCCGTGGATCATGCTTGGATGGCTCCTTTTCGCGCAGATTCTGGTTGCTTTTGTAGGAAGAAGTCTGTCGCCGCTTGGGGTCTTTATAGGTGAAAGCCTGACTCTGACAAACGCTCAGATCGGCATGCTGCCGGCGGCATTGTTTTTCGGGCAGTTTGCGGCTGCTATACCGGCCGGGATTTATGTAGATAGGACCGGCACAAGACCGCTGCTGCTGGCATTATCCTTGTGCCTTGGTATCAGTCTGTTTTTAGCCTCAATGACGACCAATTTTACCATGCTTCTGCTGCTTATTGTCATTGGCGGTTTCGGCTATGGAGCGATGCACCCGACTTCCAATCGCGGCATTATCTACTGGTTTGAGCATAAAAGCCGGGGAACCGCGATGGGGATTAAACAAATGGGTGTAACGGCGGGCTCAGGGCTGGCAGCGCTTCTGCTCGTTCCGCTCGCCGGCTGGTACGGCTGGCGTCCGGTCGTTATGCTTGCAGCTCTGCTTTTAATTGGAGCCGGACTGCTCAGCTTCTGGAAGTACCGGGATACGGCAGAAGCAACAGAAATCCGCAGCACCCCGCCCGAAAAGGGAGAAACATTCAAGCGGCTGAAAGCGATGAGCCGCAATCGTCCGCTTCTGCTGATGAGTGGAGGCGCGATGGGAATTAACGGAGCTCAGATGTGCCTGAATACGTATATGATTATTTATGCGATTCAAGTGATCGGGCTGCCGATTTATCAAGCAGGACTGCTGCTTGTTGTTTCAGAGATTGCGGGGTCTATCGGGCGTATTGGCTGGGGAACAGTCAGCGATCGATTATTCAACGGCAACCGCTTGATTATTTTAAGTATTATTGCAGTCGTGTCTGCCGTTTGTTCTGTTGTAATGGCAGGATTTTCTCCCGGGACCTCTTTTTTTGCAATGGCGGTTCTTGCCTTTTTCTTCGGCAGCTGCGTGTCCGGCTTTAACGGCCTGTGGATGAATGCAGCAACAGAACTTGTGCCGGCTAAGGAAGCAGGACTTGCCAGCGGCTTCAGCATAAGCGTCGGCTCGTGGGGGGTCATTCTCGGCCCGCCGTTGTTTGGCCTCGTTACAGACATCACCGGCGCATTTACGGCCGGATGGTACAGTCTGGCAGGTCTGCTTGGATTGATAGGATGTTTGTTTATATACCTTCATATTTCAACAAGAAAGGACGAAGCCCATGCCCAGTCATGATGCGTTATCGTTTGTACCGGAAGAGTTAAATGAAAAAGATATGTATAAGCTGTTAATAGGTTCTGTTGTACCAAGGCCGATTGCCTGGATCAGCTCAAAAGATAAAGAAGGAGTGCTTAACCTGGCTCCGTTCAGCTTTTTCACGGTGGCTTCGAGAAATCCGCCTACACTTCTCGTGTCGATCGGGCCCGGCGTTAATGAACGGGAAGGAACAACGAAAGATACGCTGGAGAACATACTCGCGACAGAGGAGTATGTTATTAATATTGTACCGGAAAGCCTCGGCAGCAAAATGCATAACTCTTCAAAAAGCGTAGAGCCTTCCGTCGATGAATTTGAACTGACTGGATTAACCAAAGAGCCTTCCCGGGTGATCGGCGTGCCGTCCGTGAAAGAATCTCCGATCGCATTTGAGTGCAGGCTGTCGCAGATTATTCCTGTAGGCGGCGACCATCTGGTGCTGGGGGAAGTCAAGCATGTTCGTATGAACAAAGATGTGTATGCAGGCAACTACAAAACAGATATTGATTATTGGAAACCGCTCGGACGCCTGGCTGGAGACTACGCCGGTCTGACTGATTCCTACCCGCTTCCACAGGATGATTGAGGCGGTAAGTGTGAAAGGAAATAACTTCTGAAACGATACACTCGAACAATCCGGCCCCTCTCTGTGAGGGGTCTTTTTGTATATTTGTGAAATGTTATTGACATTTTTTAACTAAAAAGCTGGAAAACAGGGCTGCCCTGCCGATATAAAATAAGACAATACGAAACGGTTAGTATATAAAAAAGGGGCCTGCTATGCTAAGACATCTCATCACTTCTAAAACCAGACTGCGTCTGCTTCTTAAATTTTTTGTCATAGAAGATAACGAAGCCTACCTGCGCCAGCTGGCTAAAGAATTTAATGACTCCGCCAATGCGGTGAGAGTAGAATTAATACGTTTAACAAATGAAAATTTTCTGCTTACAAGAGACGCAGGGAATACCATTATGTACCGGGCCAATAAGGACCACGAATATTTTGAGGATATGCAGCGTCTCGTATGGCGTTTTACAAAATGGGGAGAAATGAAACATATCTGTGATTCACCGGCAGTAAAAGAAATTTATCTTGGGGAATTTAATGAAGCGAAATCATTTGAATACGTAGTCGTACATGATCTTGATAATGCAGGGGCACAGCATTTATTTTTTCCTGAAGAGGGAACACCGGTGACTATCATGAGCCCTGAACAGTTTGCGGAACAAAAAAAAAGCAGGAAATCCTGCTTTAAAATCTGGGACTATTCTTATCGAAGCCAGTTAACAAAATGAATCACCTGAACGGCCGTAAAAGCAATGAACAGAGTCAAAGCTGCAGCAGTAGAGTTTAGAATGACATCGCTGACCGCAGCACTGCGTCCATCGACGAAGAATTGATGCACCTCATCGAGCAGTCCGATAAAGCTTGCTCCGGCCCAGCCGATCACATAGGACCATTTCGATTTAGAGAACGTTCTCCATAAAATAAGTGCAATGCCGCTGAAAACCATAACGTGAGCGGTTTTACGGACGACGAAATTCAACGGTTCCGCCGGGAACGAGTGGAATAATGGACAAAATACGCTCTGTGCTGTAAGACGTAGCGGCCGAAGAAGATGTCAGTGCATATAATGCTATGACAAGAGCTGCACCAATTAACAGCCAGTGCCATCGTACCATAGCCATAATAAGTGCCTCCTCTTTTTTAAGCTGGAATGACTCAGTATATAATGCTTTTTATTCAAAGTCCACTTTCTCACATACCCTTTTCTATGTACCCACTAACGGCTGTTATGCAAACGGCCGTTTTTTGCTGCGTTTTCGAAGAAAAAATAGGGCTGCCCATACAGCAAGCAAAGCCAGGGCTGCTCCTGCAGCATTAATCAGGACATCGGTAAATAAAGCGGTTCGTTCCGGCATAAAAGACTGATGCCATTCATCAATCAATCCGTACCCGGAAGCTAAAGCCCAAGCTTTGATAAAACGAAACGAGGCTCCGCGCAGCGCCATCCAGCATAGAATGGCAAGAAGTCCGAACGCCGCCAGATGCACGGATTTTCTAAGAAAAAAATTCACTACCGCTGCATCGAGAAACGGATTGGTAAACATCCGTTCTGTAGAGCTCCCTGTAAAAATAGTCAAGCGTGTAGCTATCGCAATCATAAGACACCAGCTGATCGCCGCCAGTCCCCAAATATATCGTGTATCCAACATGTCTGCATCACCTGTAGAGAAGTATAAAGCAGTGAAAAAAGAAAGTCACGCAGAGTTGTATTGGAATAATGTTGGTTGACAACGATGCTGTTATTGCTTTTATATACAGGGTAGCAAGGCTTCAAACAGATCTTATAAAAAGGACGTGATGGCATGAATCCAAGAATCGTGATCGCTGGAACGGGAAGCGGCAGCGGTAAAACGACCGTTACCGTTGGTTTGCTCCAGGCTTTTAAAAATAAAGGGATGCAGGCACAGGGATTTAAGTGCGGGCCTGATTATATTGATCCGAGCTATCATACAGCCGTAACCGGCCGGGCGTCGAGAAACACGGACAGCTGGATGCTCGGTGAAGAGGGGATGAAAGATGTGTTCCGCCGCGGCAGCGGGGATGCAGATATTTCAGTGATTGAAGGGGTTATGGGCATGTATGACGGAAAAAGTCCGACATCTGACCACGGCAGTACCGCGGAAATCAGTCAGATGCTGGAAGCACCGGTCATTTTGGTCGTTAATATTTCAAGTATGGCAAGAAGCGCGGCAGCGATCGTTAAAGGGTTTCAGTCGCTGTCTGACTCCAACATTGCAGGCGTCCTGCTCAATATGGCAGGAAGTGAGGGTCATGCCGGCCTCTGCCAGACGGCAATTGAGCAGGAGTGCGGCGTGCCGGTTGTCGGTTTTCTATTGAAAGGAGATGTCCCCTCCATCCCTGAGCGTCACTTAGGACTGATCCCTGCGATTGAACGGGGCGAGCTGGACAGCTTTTTTGAAGAACTTGGTACGGTGATGGCAGAGCGGATTGACCTGGATATGCTTTATGATATTGCAGCTTCCGCTCCTGATAGAGTATGGCCGGTCCGAACCCCTCTGGAAGCGCAGTATAAGGCGGTTATTGCCGTGGCATATGATGCGGCGTTTAATTTTTATTACCCGGAAAATCTGGAGATGCTGGAAGAAAGCGGAGCAGAGCTTGCGTATTTTAAGCCGCTTGAAAACGAACCACTGCCGCCCCGTGCAGACGGACTTTATATAGGCGGCGGCTTCCCGGAGGAGTTTGCAGAAGAATTAGCTGGGAATCAGCAGACAAAAACATCGATCCGGAAAGCGTTAGAAGAAAAACTTCCTGTTTATGCAGAATGCGGAGGCTATATGTATTTGGCGGACACGCTGACGACGACCGACGGTAAAGCGCATGACATGATCGGTATTATCCCGGTGGATGTTGCGATGCAGACAAAACTTGCGTCCCTTGGTTATCGGGAGATAACCGCTCTGGATGATTCCGTTATTATGAAACGGGGTGCTACAGCGAAAGGTCATGAATTTCATTATTCTACTGCACAGGAAAAAGCAGACTGGCCTCCTCATCATGAGGTAAAAGCAATGAGAGGCACCAAGCAGGAGGGGTACTATACCGATCATATTACAGCCGGTTATACTCACCTGCATTTTGGCTCGAATCCATCGATACCTGCACGCTTTGTGGAGAAAGCCTCTGCCTGGCGGGAAATGAAAGAAAATAGAAGAGAAACCTAATTATTATAGAAGAGAGCAGAAAAGATATCCTTTCTGCTTCTTTTTAAATGGTAAAGAAACGATTACTTTTGTATATCTATACATGAACTCGTATGCTTTTCAAACATTTTTAAAAAGAAAAAATAAAAAAAGGGGCGACTCCTGCTGACCAGCCATAGGAGAAGTTAAAGAGGACGTTCTTTTCCTCTTTAGCTGAAGCATGGCCAGCGGAAAGCGCCCCTATAATATATTTCGCATTCTTTGTCTTTTTTTTCTGATCCTATCGCAGATTATCTCCCATAAAAATTCTGATTTTTCTGATATAATAGAATGGTTTAAGGGAATAATATCTAAACTATGCAAAAGGAGGAATTATTCATGCCCGAGAAATTATTTAAAGTGGATTTGTCAAAATCAATGGATCAGCAGGATATCCCCGGTCACAACAGGTGGCATCCGGACATTCCTGCAGCGTTTTCTGTCGATCCCGGCCAGTCGTTTCGAATGGAGTGTCTGGACTGGACGGACGGCCAGGTGAAAAATAATGACGATCCGTCCGATATCCGCGACGTGAATCTGAACCGGGTACACGTGCTGAGCGGTCCGGTTCATGTGAACGGAGTAGAACCGGGGGATCTGCTTGTTGTCGACATACTTAATGTAGGAGCCCTGCAGGAGCAGGAATGGGGATTCAACGGCGTATTTGCTAAAGAAAACGGGGGAAGTTTCCTGGTCGAGCATTTTCCGGAAGCCCAGAAATCAATTTGGGATTTTCACGGTATCTACACGACCTCCCGGCACATTCCAGGAGTGAAGTTTGCGGGTATTATTCACCCCGGACTGATCGGGGTGGCACCGTCGCATGAGCTGCTGGCAGAATGGAACAGGCGGGAAGAAGAGCTCGTGAACACGGATCCGCAGCGGGTTCCGCCGCTTGCGAACCTACCTGATAAGGACAGCGTTGTATTAGGAACGTTAAAAGGAGAAGCTTTCGACAAAGTAGCGAAAGAAGGGGCCAGAACCGTGCCGCCCCGGGAGAACGGCGGAAACTGTGATATTAAGAACCTTTCGCTCGGCTCAAGAATATATTTTCCGGTCTTTGTGGATGGAGCAAAGCTTTCCGTCGGTGATCTTCATTTTTCACAGGGAGATGGAGAGATTACATTCTGCGGCGGTATCGAAATGCCGGGCTGGATTGATCTTCATGTAGAAGTTATTAAAGGCGGCATGGAGAAAAATCATATTCAGAAAAATCCGGTGTTCCAGCCGGGACCGATGGATCCGCAGTACAGCGAATATCTTGTATTTGAAGGTATCTCCGTTAATGAATCAAACGGAAAGCAAAGCTATCTGGATTCCAACATTGCCTATCAAAACGCCTGCCTGAATGCGATTGACTATTTAAAAACGAAAGGATATACCGCCGAACAGGCGTATATGCTGCTTGGAACCGCACCGGTGGAGGGCCATATTGCGGGTATCGTTGATATTCCAAACGCCTGCTGCACCGTGTCCATTCCTAAGGCCATCTTCGATAAGTCGATGGATCCGACAGAATAAGGAGGGAAAGCCTGTGCCTGTATACACATTTGAATGCGGGGAAGGAGACAGATTCGATGAGTTTCACTCCTCAACAAAAGGTGATAAAAGCCGTGCGGTCTGTCCTGCCTGCGGCGGCGAAGCGAAGCGTCTGTTCTTTGCGCCGTCCGTTTATAAAATGAACAGCACTGTAAAGCAGAAAATCGACAGCGGTGCCGAACCGACCCTTCGAAAAAAAGGGGAGCCGGCCGGTACACCGATACGAAAAAAGCGCCCGCCGGTTTCCCGGCCGTGGCAGATCGGCGGATAAAGAAGGTTAGCTGTCCCGCCGCTTATTTTGTACATTTCATTACAAGTTTCAGCACCACTAATAGAAGCCAAATACCCTTGCATCCTTTCTAAAGGATGCAAGGGTATTTTTAGGTGGCCGAGATAGTTCTTATTTTGAACATAAGTTAAATCGAAGGGATAAAAAAGATCAGGCGTGGCCTGCCGAAAGCCTCCGCCTGGAAATAGTTCGTGTTACACACTATTGCTGTCTTTATTAAGATAGTCTGCTTTTAGGACAATTCTATTTTATTAAAACAACCGGAGCTGTTCGTAGCGTGTGGTTTTATACACTTTGCCTCTGCCGCCGGATGCGTCGCCGGCTCCATGGAAATCAGAAGTGGTGACGCCGAGCAGCCGGACCTCGCGCCCTAGTGATGCGATATGTTCCAGCTGCGCCCCGAGCGCAGCAAGCAGAATTTCCTGGTCATCGGTCGGCTCATCAAGCGTCGTACGCCTGGTAATCTGCTTGAAATCATAAAATTTCACTTTCAACACAACACACTTCACGCGGATTTGATCCGTCTGCAGACGGCTGAGAACCTCCTGCAGAAGATCTTTTACGATCGGAAGCATATCCTCATATTCGCTGATGTTATGCGGAAGCGTCGTTTCGCGTCCCATAGATTTGCGCTCCCGGTAGGGATTGACTTCCCTTTCGTCGATCCCCCTGGAATTATTGTAAAAGGTATGGCCGCGTTTATGAAAAACACGAACCAGGTCCTCTTCGCTCCATTTTAAAAGGTCAGCACCGGTGTGGACGCCCATTTCCAGGAAGGTTTCCTTCGTAGACTTTCCCACCCCTCGAAAATCGCCGATAGGAAGCTCGTGGATAAAGGCCGAAGCTTTATCAGGAGTTACGACGGTCAGGCCGTCCGGCTTTTCATAATCGGAAGCGATTTTTGCGAGGAATTTATTATAGGATACGCCGGCGGAAGCGTTAAGCCCGGTTTTTTCTTTAATTCTTTTTCTTATTTCTCTTGCTACATACGTGGCGGAAGGATAGCCGAGCTTGTTTTCCGTCACATCCAAATAGGCTTCGTCGAGGGAAAGCGGTTCGACCAGGTCGGTTATTTCATAAAAAATATCCATGATTTCTTTAGAAACCTCCCGGTATTTCTGCATATTTCCCCGGACAAATACAGCCTGTGGACAGCGTTTATATGCTTCGTGGGAAGCCATGGCAGAATGAATGCCAAAAGGTCGGGCTTCATAGGAACAGGTGGCTACCACCCCCCTGGAATGAGGGCTTCCGCCTACAATAACCGGTTTCCCCCGCAGCTCCGGACGATCCCGCTGTTCGATGGAGGCATAAAAAGCATCCATATCTATATGAATTATTTTTCGAATAGGGGAGTTATCCATGATCTGTCATCCTTTTCCTCATTTCCGTTTCTTTCATTATATAGAGTCTGCGTTTAGAAAACAAACGCACGTTCGTTTTTATGGATCAAAAAAGAAATGTTCTCTTTGTTCTATATATAGTTCTTTGAATTTGCCATTTTTTTAGGTAAGATAGGAAGAGTGGCAGTTTCATTATTATGAAAAATTGGGGCGTAAGTATGAAAAAAATTGGTTTTGCAACATTAATTATCGTATTTATAGCTGTAATGGTATATGGAAAAATTCACTATGACCAGAAAATTGCTTCGACGGTGCAGCCGGACGAAGAACATACAGAAGAAGAATCATCAGTATCCGGTGCAGAAACAACTTCCTCTAATGGCCTGCCGGAAGGCACGCAGGAGGAGTTTGGACAGAAGCTGCAGGAAAGTATAGATGCAGGAGAAGAGCTTACAATCGTCTTATCCGGATCCGGAGCATTGGAGTCGGCAGAAGAAAACGTTCCTGCCCTGCTTCAGGAAAAACTGCGCAGCTTTTATGAAACAGAGGATATCACGGTGCAGGCTTCTACGTTTGGCGACAGTACGTCGCTTGAAGTAATGGCGGCAGACGGAGATGTGACCGCTGCTGAACTGGAGCCGGATGTGCTTATTTTTGAACCGTTCGTACTTAATGATAATGGGAAGGTAAGCGTAGATGATACGCTTTTTAACACGAATGCTTTCGTAAACACGGTAGAGGCTGCCAACCCGGAAGCCGCTGTGTTCATCCAGCCGCCGCAGCCGGTGTATGAAGCAAGATACTACATTGACCAGGTGGAAGCTCTGCAGGCAGATGCCGGGGAAAACAACCTGAATTACATTAATCACTGGGAAGCCTGGCCGGATACAGAAGATGCCGAGCTGGAAGAACAGTACTTAGAAGAAAACGGTGATCCATCAGTGGAAGGCCACGAGCTGTGGGCTCAGGCGCTTACTGATTATTTCACGGGAGAAGAGGCTTTATAAATAAGCCGAATCTCCTTAAGACAATATGTTACACTAGAAGCATTGAAAACAAAGATACATAAAAGAATAGATAGCAGGAGTGTGTATAATGGCAAAACGCAAGAAGGATCAAGCCGGGCAGAACAGTCGTAAGCTGGTTACCTGGTTTAACAGTAAGTCGCCGGTAGCCGAGCAGTATCGGACGATCCGAACGAATCTTCAATATGCATCGGTCGATAATAATGTCCAGACAATTGCGATTACATCAGCAGGCCCGGGTGAAGGGAAGTCTACTACTGTAGCCAACCTCGCTGTAACGATGGCCCAGCAGGGAAAGAAAACGATTCTGGTCGACGCCGATTTACGGAAGCCGACGGTACACTATACGTTCCGCCGTACGAACACAAATGGCCTCATTAACGTTCTGGCTAATAAAGAGCCGTTTCACACGTTTACTCAGAAAACGGAGGTACCGGATCTGGATATCCTTCCGAGCGGTCCAATTCCACCGAACCCTGCCGAAATTCTTGGCACCACGGCTATGGAAAATCTTGTGAACGACCTAAAGAAAGAATACGATATTATTTTATTTGATGCCCCGCCGGTTCTTGCTGTAACAGATGTACAGGTCATCTCTAAATACTGTGACGGTACGATTCTTGTCATTAAGAGCGGTGACACCGAAAAAGACTCCGCCATTAAGGCAAAAGAGCTGCTTGAAGTAACAGGGATTCCGGTCCTTGGCTGCATTTTGAACCAGGTTAAAGGAATGGATCAGCGTTATTACTATTATTACGGAGAATCTTAATAACAGCTGTTGACAGATAGCCTGCAGTAAGATAATATTTAACCAATCAACGCGTTTCTCTAATAGAGAAGCGCGTTTTTCTATGTCCTAAGGCGTATTTATCAAAAATACGCGTGAATGCATGAAAAAAAGGGTAAAGATAAACAGTTATCATAAATAGAAAAGGCAGTGTGATGAAAATGATGAAAAGTCCCGGTCTTGCCGCCGTATTAAGTTTTTTAATACCCGGTTTAGGACAGATTTATAATGGGCAGATTTTTAAAGGATTAATTCTGATTGCCATTCAAGCCGTGAATATTCTTCTTATGACTATTCTTATCGGTTACGTTACCTACTTTATCTTCTGGGTGTATGCCATCTACGATGCTTACCGTAAAGCCGACAGGCACAACAAACGAGCCGGCGCCGGACGTTAATGTCAAAAAGAAATCTCCTCTTCAGCTGGATCAGCCGGAGAGGAGATTTTTTCATTGTTCAATCAATTCATTTTCTTTCAAAAACTGCTGGACGATAAATTCTGCGTTTTCTTTAAAAAGAATCTTTACAGAAGGGAACTCACTGATGAGAGCAGCATTTTTTGCTACACTAATAAAATAGATCAAAAAAAGGAGAGATGCATATGGAAACAGAAAAGCGGCTGATGAGCGTTATTAATGCAGTGAAAGTCCTGAATTCCACCAGAGACCTGCCGGAAGTGCTGCATCAGCTGATTAAAGAGGTGCTGAATGTGATCGGAGGCGCCAATGCCGCTGTTTTGTTTCTATATGAAAGCCGGTCGAATACGCTATATGCTCAAAGCGCCATAGGGTTTGATATGGAGCAGCTCAAGCATGTCCGTCTCGCGCCGGGAGAAGGAATGAGCGGAAAAACGTTCGTTTCCCAAAAGGGCAATATTTTCTCATCGCCCGATCATACGAGTCGGGGAATGGGAAATCTTACCGGAAATTCGGAGCACTATTATGCCAGGTCTCTTGGAGAAATGGCCTATCCGGTAAGTGCGATCTGCGTGCCGATTATGTCTGCCGAAGAGGAATGCCTCGGTGTTCTGACGGTGGATATTTTTGAAAAAGACAGGCAGTTTGATGAATCAGATCTGCAGCTGTTGGAAACATTCGCCGGACAGGCCTCGATTGCTGTTGAAAACGCGCGTCTGTTTTCGCAGAACAAGCGGACCAAGCTTATTCACGAAGAACTCTCCAAAGTATCGCTGGCTAAAGGAGGGCTCGGTGACATCACAAAAGCGCTCGCAGGCTTGATTGAAGAAGAAGTGGTTGTCTTTAATGAACGTGTCGATGTTCTCGCGGTCTCGGGAAAAGCGGCAGCGGAGAAAGCGGAAGCGCTCAAAGACGAGGCTGATCCGCTGTTGAAATACGCCCTGAGCCGAAACAGCACATCAACGAGCGAAGCATTCTTGAATGGGGAAACCTATCTTACGTACTTCCTGCCTATTCAGGCGGATGGACTAGTACTCGGCCTGCTGGCAATAATTGTTGAAAAAAACACCGTCTTTGATCCGCTTGATCAATTTGCTATTGAACAGGCGATCACCATTTTTGCGATGGAAATGAACCGGCGGGACCGCTTTTTAGCAGAAGATTTTCATTACTCCGGCGTGGTGCTCGAGCAGCTGATTCATGCGCCGTACAATGAGCTCTCCTCCGACGCTCTGGCACGGCTGAATTTTCCGGAGCTTGACCGCCATCATTATGCAGTCGTACATTTGTATGTCAGGGATCCGCTGCTTCCTTTTGAGGAAGTCGGGGAAAAGAAAAAGCAATTGATGCGTGTTATTTATAGAGAGATGGAAAGCATTCCCATCAAAACACTCGTATACGAGCGGAATATGGAAGTTACCTTTATGTTTACGGTGGCTGCTTCCTCGGCAGAAGAAACTGTTTTTGATTCGCTGGAACCGTTATTCTCTTCGATCATTCACTACGCCGGTCAGGAATGTCAGCTGAAAGGTCTTGCCGGCTTTGGCCAGGTCGTCGATAAACTACAGGACGTTCATCTATCCTACAAGGATGCGAGGCGCTGCGTGCAGTACCTGCAGGCCGGAGAGGGTGGCCGGGACTTCATGACGTATCGGCAGCTCGGTCCATACCGGCTGTTTTTAAAAATGGAGCGCGGGGAGCTCCAGGATTATGCAGATGAAGTACTCGGCCGGGTGGCAGAACATGACAGAAAGCATGAGACCGAACTGCTGAAAACGCTCAAAGTTTACGTAGAGTCCAATCAAAATATGGCAGCAAGTGCAAAGAAACTATACGTGCATGTGAATACGATCAAGTACCGCCTGCAGTCGATCTATCAGCTGCTGCACACCGATAAACTGGACGGCCGGGAGCTTTTCGAATTACAGCTGGGCCTTCATATTATGGAATACTTAAATACAAAATAAAGAGTTAGAGGTAATCGACAAACATTAGCATTATTGTTTGTTGGTTACCTCTATTTTATATTTATTTGAATTGTCTTATAATTTTAACATTCAGACTTAAAAGGGAGGAACCGACATGGAGCCAATTTTTATTGCAGTTATATTAATCGCCATCATTGCCCTCGGAGAAGTGCTTTCTATATCTTCCCGTGCAAAAATTCCCACCCTGCTTGTGGTGGTCGCTTCTGTTTTCATACTGCTCCAGACAGGAATCCTGCCGGAATCCTATATAGAGGCATCCAACCTGGTAGCATTCGGCGGCATGCTTGTGCCTGTACTTATTGTTCATCTGGGTACGATGATTCCACTTTCCATTATTATTAAGCAGTACAAAGCCGTGTCGATCACGTTTATCGGGCTGGTCATTTCGGTAGCGTCCATGCTTGCAATTATTACGCCGCTGTTTGGTTACGGTACGGCAGTTGCCGGGGCCGGGCCGCTGACAGGCGGAATTATAGCCTACATTGTTACATCGGAAGGACTGGCGGAAGCAGGGCTTATCACTCTTGCTGCTATACCGGTTGTTGTATTTACGCTTCAAAATTTAGTCGGCATGCCGTTGACATCGGTGCTGCTGAGCAAATATGCAAAAACGATTCGTGAGGATATTTATAATGAAGAATACTTATCAGAAGGCGATGAAGCAGTCAAGGAAAGTGCGCTTTCATCCGATCAGCCTAAAAAAATGCTGTTTCCGGAAAAGTATATGAAAAGTAATTTCTTTCTACTATTTCTCCTGTTTATCGGCGGGGCTCTGGCCGTGTGGCTGGACGGACTCACCGGTATCAATAACAGCATCTGGGCACTTGCAATAGGTGTCACAGGAGCCGCGCTTCGTTTTTATCCGGAGCGTACGATGGACAAAGCAAACAGCTCGGGTATTACGATGGTCGCTTTAATTGTTGTGGTCGTGAGTTCCCTTGTCGGCGTAACCTGGGATCAAGTGGTTGCTTCGCTTCTTCCCGTTTTCTGTATCATTCTAATTGGAACAACCGGCCTGGTACTAGGTGCTTTAATCGGCGGTAAATTGTTTAAATGGAAGCCGACAAAATCAATACCAGTTGTTCTGACGGCGCTTTATGGCTTTCCAGGTGATTATTTAATCGTGGAAGAAGTAAGCCGGAGCGTAGGCCGCAGTGAGGCGGAAGAAAAACGAATTATGAACGAACTCGTTGCCCCCATGCTTATCGGCGGATTTACGTCAGTCACCGTAGGTTCGATTGTTATTGCAAGTATTCTTATTCAGACTATCTAAAGGAGCGGATCACACATGACATATACGCTTATTAAAAACGGAACATTAATTGATGGAACGGGTGCAGATCCGGTCCAGAATATATCGGTATTAATCAAGGACAATCATATTGAGAAAGTAGGAACAGATGTCACCGCACCGGAAGAGGCGGCAGTTATTGATGCGGAAGGGAAATACATTCTTCCCGGGCTGATTGATACCCACGTCCACATGGCACTGCAGATTAAAAACGTGCAGGAGTCCATTTTAACGCCATTTTCCTATCGGTTTTACGAAAGCATCCATTATTTAAAGCGGACGCTTGATACAGGCATTACCTCGGTCCGGGACGCTGGTTTTGCGGATGTGGGAATGAAAAAAGCAGTTAAGGACGGACTTGTCGAAGGGCCGCGGATGCAGGTAAGTATTAATCCGCTCACTATCACCGGAGGCCACGGCGACAACTGGAACCATTCCGGCGTAGATACGACACCGCAGACCTATCCCGGTATGCCAAATGGCATCTGCGACGGCAAAGAAGAAGTACGCAAGGCGGTGCGGGAAATGCTCCGTGCCGGTGCAGACGTTATTAAAGTTCATGCGACGGGGGGCGTGACCAGCCCGACCGACCACCCGGAATTTACGCAGTTTTCCCGGGAAGAGCTGGAAGTGATGGTAGAAGAAGCTCATTTCCGCAAAGGAATTAAGGTTATGGCCCATGCCCAGGGAGCCGAGGGTATTAAGAATGCAATCCGAGCCGGTATTTATTCGATTGAGCACGGTATATATATTGATGATGAAGTAATAGAGCTGATGCTGGAGAACGGGACGTTTCTCGTACCGACACTGCTTGCGCCGCTCTCCGTGCTCGAAGCCGGCGAAACGGATGATTCAATGGCTCCTTATGCCGTGGAAAAGTCAAAACAGGTATTTGAAACACACAAAGCAAGCATCGCCAAAGCATATAAAGCAGGTGTCAAAATTGCGATGGGAACAGATGCCGGCGTGATGGCACATGGGACCAACCTCCGCGAGCTGGGGCTGATGTGCGATATCGGCATGACGGAAATGGAAGCCATCACGGCTACGACAAAAACCGCTGCTGAATGCCTCGGTTGGGAAAAGGAATTAGGTACGGTAGAAACAGGAAAGCTCGCAGATGTGATTATCAGCAGAACAAATCCGCTTGAGAATATCCGCTCACTGGAACAGAGCGGGAATATCTGCTTTGTCATGAAAGATGGAACCATTTACAAAAATCAAAAGTAGCAGGTGAGTGTATGCACAGAGACAACTGGAATTTATACGAAACGCTTCTCAAAGATTACAGCACGTACCATTCCTATGACGGCATAAATGGGGAGCGAATGGCTTCCCGTCTGCACGCTCTCTCTGAAATAGGGCTGACAGAAAGCGGAGGCAGCTACCGGCTTGGGTTTTCCAAAGAAGAACGGCAGGCGAAGGACCTTGTAATCGGCTGGATGAAGGACGCCGGGCTCTCGGTAACAGAGGATTCGGCCGGCAATGTATTCGGCCGCCTCGAAGGCAGTGATCCGGATCTCCCTGCGGTGTTGAGCGGATCTCATGTGGACAGCGTGCCGGAAGGCGGCCATTTTGACGGCCCGCTCGGTGTTCTCTCGTCGCTTGAAGTGGCAGAGGCCTGGAAGGAAACAGGCTATAAGCCGAAACGAAGCTATGAAGTTGTGATTTTTACAGACGAAGAAGGGGCGCGGTTTAATAACGGGTTAACCGGCAGCCGTGCCATGACCGGAGAAATAGATCCATCGATTCAAAGCGGACTGGCCGACCAGGACGGCAGAGGGTTTGCGGAAGTTCTTCAGGATACAGGGCTGACCGAAGAAGGCTTCTATCAGGCGAAACGCAGCCTTTCTAACATCGAAACTTTCGTAGAAGTGCATATCGAACAGGGAACCAGGCTGGAACAGGAAGATCTGCCGGTTGGCATTGTATCGGGTATTGCCGGACCTAGCTGGCTCGAAATTTCTTTTACAGGAAGCGCTGGTCATGCAGGAAATACCCCTATGGGGGAGCGGAAGGATGCTCTTGTGGCAGCCGGAGAGTTTGTACGGAATGTTCCGGAAATTCCCGGGACAGTGAGCGGAACGGCCGTGGCTACTGTTGGAAAACTGAAAGTACTGCCAAACGGAGCAAATGTCATCCCGGGCCGGGTGGAGCTGGTGGTGGATATTCGGGATATTGAGGAAGAAACGAGAGATGAAGTTGTCCGGCTTATAATGGAGGCCGCTGACAAAGCAGCAGCTCATTACAACATCGGCTGTGAGCAGCAGCAGATATTAAAAGTAAAGCCGGTGCCGATTGCAGACAACGAAAAGCAGATGCTGGGGGATGCACTAAAAGCATGCGGTCTTCGAACAGTAGAAATACCGAGCGGTGCCGGCCATGACGCCATGATTGTCGGCCACCACATTCCAGCAGCGATGCTGTTTGTGCGGAGCAAAGACGGGATCAGCCACAATCCCGCCGAATGGACCTCGTTAAATGATGGAGTGCAGGGTGTTCATGTATTGAAAACGTATATTGAATCGATAAACCAATAAAAAACCATCCCGCGGCCTATATGGCTTCGGGATGGTTTAAACAGATCAGAATACTATTTGTTTTCTTAATGATATAGTTTAGTCACGCCTTGAGCTTCTCTTAGTTTATCGGGAGTAACATCATTTCCAAGCGGATCTTTCACCGTCGTCTGCAGCAGGGTTGCATCGCAGGCGCCCCGGACGGCTTGAAGGTACTCTTCACGAAGCTGCCTCTGCTCGGCTTTTTCTTCCGCGCTGAGTCCCGTCCTTTTGGATTTATTGGCTAACTCGTTGATTCTCGGTAAAACAGCAATCATGTGAATTCCCCTTCCTTTGCGTATTAATACCCTTACTGGGTATATGTTTATTATAATAGGAAAATCGATAAAATGCAATACTTAGGAAGCAGAGGAGATTTTTGCTATACTATCCGTATAAAAACAAAGGAGGCAGGCATATGGAAACGCTGGCAAAGGAGAATATGTTCTACCATTTCTCAAAGGACCGGGAAGCTGCTGTAACGGTTCCTTCAGGCACGACGCTTACTCTGGAAACGTACGACTGTTTTGAAAATCAAGTAACAGAAGAAGGGGACAATTACGGAGAGATTGACTGGGATCGTATTAACCCTGCTACAGGTCCGGTTTACATAGAAGAGGCAGAGCCGGGTGACTGCCTCAAAGTAACAATTGATAAAATCGAGCTCGCAGACTACGGCATGATGGCGGTAGGTAAAGGGCTGGGCGTCATGAAAGAAGAAATGGAAGACCTTATATTTAAAAAGATACCCCTGCGTCAGAATAAGGGCGACTTCGGCTACGGTATCTCGCTGGACCTGAACCCGATGATCGGAGTCATTGGGGTGGCGCCGGGAGGGGAGCCTGTGTCCAACGGCACCCCGGGAGATCACGGCGGCAACATGGACAACAAGAAAATAGAAGAAGGGGCTGTTCTGTATTTTCCGGTATCGGCTCCTGGTGCGCTTTTTGGCCTCGGGGACATGCATGCAGCCATGGGGGACGGTGAAGTCGGCGTGACCGGTATTGAAGCTGCCGGACGTGCAACGGTAACCTTCGAAGTGATTAAAAACAAAAAGCTGTCTATGCCGCTTCTGGAAAACGAATCGGAAATTGGCGTTATTTCCTCCGCTCCTACGCTCGAACAGGGTATTCACCGGGCGACTTCTTTTTTAGCCGGCCTGTTGGCCCGTGAAAGCGACATGGACAAAAACAATGCTGTGATGTTTTTAAGCGCCGCCGGCCAGGTCGAAGTCTGCCAGGTAGTAGACCCTCTGGTTACTGTCCGGATGATGCTCCAGAAGAAAGATCTTGAACCACTGAATATCAGCTTTCCATAATAAGGAGATATAACCTGCCTGCCAAGGGCAGGTTTTTTTATGTTGTATTTCGGTTAATATACATATATAGGAAATAATGACAGCCATTGAAAAGGAGAATTCGATGCAGAAGTGGAAAATAATTAATGGTTTTTTGGCGTTGCTAGGTATAACGCTACTTACACTCGATTATTTTGGAATTATTACATTTACCGCTGACGCAGTTACGTTATTGAGTGTTCTAGCATTGATCGCTAGTTTTATTGCAATGGTGGTTAAAGGAAAACAGCAGGATAAGGAAGAAGACGAGGCCCATATCGAAGAAAAAATAAAGGAGCGGGACCGGTATTTCGAGAATAAGTATAATGCTGGAAAAAATGAATAGAAGAAGCTGGAGGGGATCGTATCAACAGGAAACGTGCAGTCATTACTGGAGTCAGTCATAACAATGCAATAGGAACCGCCGTGTGCAGGGAGTTAGCAGCTAAAGGCATTGATATCTTCTTCGTCTACTGGCAGAGCGAAGAAGGATTTGCTGAAGGGCTGGAGCAGGAGATGCTGGACGCAGGTGTATCCTGTAGGAGCATGGAGCTTGATCTGGCATTGTCCGATGCGGCAGAAACGCTGATGGATGCCGTATATACCGCTTTTGGGCCGCCGGATATTCTCGTGAACAGCGCGGCTCATTCCACCCGTGACGGCTATGAGAATCTCACAGCAGAGGTGATAGACCGTCATTATGAAGTGAACATGCGCACGACAATGCTGCTTAGTACGATGTTTGCAAAGAGATTTCAAGGCTCGGAAGGGCGGATCATTATCATGACTTCCGGACAGGAGCAGGGTCCGATGCCGGGGGAACTTGCCTACGTCGCTACAAAAGGGGCGCTGTCTGCTTTTACTTTATCCTTCTCGGCAGAAGCGGCCCCGCTTGGTATTACGGTAAACGCGGTGGATCCGGGACCGACGGACAGCGGGTGGATGGGATGAACAGACAAAAGCACTGCTGGAACCCAAATTTGGACGCGGCCGCCTTGGCAGACCGAAAGATGCGGCCCGGCTCGTTGCTTTTCTGGCCGGAGAAGAAGCTTCCTGGATCACTGGACAGGTCATTCATTCGGAGGGAGGATTTCTGCGCAGCTGAAATTTTTACATTCAAAAACTTTTTAAGAGGGAGTGCTTCATATAAAGGGCTTTTTAAGTTTCTTTACAAAGTATAATAAAAAAAGTCCTTGCATAAATTGTAAGCGTTTTCTATAATAAAGTTTATACAAACCGAAACGTTTTGGAGGCTGAGAAAAATGGTTACAATCAAAGATATTGCAAAAGCCGCTAACGTTTCAGTCACTACTGTTTCCAGAGCCTTGAACGGATACGATGACGTGAATGAGAAAACGCGCAGGCGTATCAAAGAAGTGGCTGAGAAGATGCAGTACAGCCCGAATATGACGGCACGACGGCTGGTGACGAATAAGTCGAGTACGATCGGATTGTTGACGTCCAGCTCCTTTCCATCTAATCCGAAAGACACGTTTACAATGGATGTAATTTCCGGGGTGAACGAGTACGCAAGCTACGCGGATTATGACATGATTTTGTTTCAATCCGAATTTGCGAAGCGGCGGGGTAAAACCTATCATCAGCTTTGCAGCGAACGTCAGATCGAAGGTGTTATTTCACAGGGACTGGCTCATGATGAACCATTTCTTCAGCAGATGGAAGAGAGCAGCGTACCATGCGTTTTCATCGATCACCCCGTGGAGAATGAAACAACCAGCTTCGTATCGACAGACAATGCAGTGGGTGCAAGAGACGCGGTTCGTCATTTAACTTCGCTGGGCCATCAGCATATTGCCTTTATTAACGGGGATGATGAAGCATACATAAGTCTCGAACGATTGAAGGGCTACAAGGAGGGCCTTAAGGAAGCGGATATTCCTTTTAATGAAAAGAAGGTAAGGCTTGCTTACTTTAATGAAGATGAAGCCTATGCCAGGGCAGTTGAACTGCTTGAAGGATACCCGGAAACCACCGCCATTTTCTGTTCAAGTGATTTGATGGCCATGGGTGTTATGAGGGCGGCGCAGGAGCTTGGATATAAGCTTCCGGAAGAGTTATCCGTGGTCGGCTACGATAATCTCGTAGTGTCCCAGTACACAACACCTGCCTTGACCACCGTGAATCAGGATAAATACAAAATGGGAAACATGGCTGCGGAGCTTCTGATTAATCGGCTGCAGGGCAAGGAAACAAAGACGAAAGTGATTATACCAGGATCGCTTCTTGTCCGGAAATCCACCTGTCCTCCAAGGCATTGACAGGGGGGGGTTTAATCAGAGTCCGAAACGTTTGGGATGAAGCTGAGATAGAAGGAAAACAGGAGGGTTTGCGATGAAAGTGTTACCAGCTGCAATGGCCGGAGTACTTATTTTTTCTCGGAGGATGTGCTCCGTTGCAGAAAACATCGGGGGGCGATGAGAAGTAACCATCACTTTGCCCGCGGTAGATACGACGCCGGCAACCGATGCGATGCTTGCTGCATTCGAAAACAAATCCAATATTAATGTAGAAGTAAGGGAAATGCCGCCGATAGCGGCGCGGCACATAATCAATATGTAACACTGATGAGCAGCGGCAGTCCGAGAAGATATTTTGCCTCCGACGTTGTATGGCCGGCTGAGTTGGCCAGGCAGGGTAGTACTGCCGCTCGATCGTCTGATTGAACGAGACAATGTCCGATCTGGGTGCTCATTTTCGGCAACCATTGAATCCGGATCGCTGAATGGACGCCAGTATGCACTGCCTTCTATAACCGACGCAGGCATTTTATACTACAGACCGACATGTAGAAGAACCTCCGGAAACATGGGAAGAGCTTGAAACGATGGCCGCGGATCTGCAGGGAGAAGGCGGCACGAGTTTTGGGTTGCTACCAGGCTTCCCAATACGAAGACTGTAACCACGTCGATGGAGTATATAAGCGCCTATGGCGCCAGGTTATTAATGAAAATCAAGAAGTAGTGGTTAATTCACCGGAAGCTATTGCCGGTATTGAAAAAATGGTAGAAATGATGCAAAGCGATTATGTTCCTAATAATATTCTTAATTTTCAAGAAATAGAAACGGAAAATGCCTTTCTGGAAGGGAATACAGTGTTCGCAAGAAACTGGCCTTACATGCTTTCCACATCAACGGATCCCGAAACATCCCAAATTCCTGATGATGTAGGTATCACTGCCCTGCCTTCAGGACCGGAAGGCAATGCCTCTCTCTTGGCGGCTGGTCAACAATGATTAACAAAAGCTCGGAGCATATTGAAGAATCCTGGGAGCTGGTTAAATTTTTAAGCAGCGAAGAAGGCCAGAAGATTGGTGCTCTGGAAGGTGCAAGAGCACCGACGATCGAGAGTTTGTATGAGGACGAAGATGTGACCGAAGCTAATGAGCTTTTCGCGATCCAGTCTTCCAGGAAACGCTCGATAATGCCGTGGCACGGCCGGTAACAGGAATTTATCCGCAAGTATCGGACATAATGCAGATCGAGCTTTCAAGTGCAGCCGCAGGAACGATTACACCGGAACAGGCTGCAGCAAATATGGAAAGCAAAATGGAAGCAGCATTTGCCGAGTAGAGGAATAGGGGGACCCGACATGGCTAAGAAAGACAAGAAAAACAAACGACCATTTCAGCTCAGTGAAAAGCAGCTGGGCTACACAATGATAGCTCCTTCCATCATCTTAATACTGCTGGTTGTTATCTGGCCGATTATGCTTTCCGGCTGGAACAGCCTTTTCGATTATCGTTTAAATGATCCGACCCGTTCGGAGCGGATTGTGTCGGAGAGTCTTAATATGGAAACATATGCGGATAATCGTTATCTGATTGAGCAATCCGTGACCGAGCTGAGTGAGCTGGAGCCTGAAGCCGCCGCTGATCTTGAAGAAGCGGAAGCCACCATGAATGAGTATCATGAAGCTTTGATGGAAGATCAATCCATGCAGGATCAGTATAACGAAGTAAATAACCGACTGGAGAACTATGAACCAGTTCCAAGTGGTCTGCTTATTGCATCACTTGATGGGGACTGGGGAACCGAGTTTAATCAGGCATTAAGCACACATATTGATACGATCCGATCCTATCAGGAGAACCTGGGCGAAGAAGAAGGTATCGAGTTTGGGTACATGGCTTCTCAGATGGAAGGCCTGCAGGGATCGGTACTGGACTCCAATTTCGTCGGAGTCGACAATTATGCCCAATACTTAACAAACGCAAGGACCTGGACCGCTATGGGCAATACCATTGTTTTTACGGTAGCATCGGTCGGTTTTGAACTTATTCTAGGTTTGAGTGTCGCGATATTAATTAACAGAGCCTTCAAAGGACGAGGGCTGGTCCGAACCGCCGTTCTTATACCGTGGGCGATTCCGACCGCGGTTGCTGCGATGATGTGGAGCTACTTGTATGACGGACAGTCCGGGATCGTCGCGCATTATATGGCACAGCTGGGACTCATTTCCGACCCCGGTGTCCTGCTTACTACGGCGGGAGGCTCGATGTTTTCCATTATTTTAGCAGATGTCTGGAAAACAACGCCTTATATGGCTTTGCTTTTGCTTGCCGGGCTGCAGACCATTCCAAGATCTCTATATGAAGCCGCTGAAGTAGATGGAGCCAACAGGTGGCAGCAGTTTGTGAGCGTCACGCTGCCTCTTTTAAAACCGGCCATTCTCGTAGCGCTGCTTTTCAGAACGCTGGATGCCTTCCGGGTATTTGACCTGATTTATGTTCTAACAGGCGGCGGACCGGCCAATGCAACAGAATCGATTTCTGTTTATGCCTATAAAGCCCTGTTTGAACAGCAGAACTTCGGTGCAGGCTCTGCCTTATCCGTTATTGTCTTTATCAGTGTCGCCATTATCAGCATTATTTTCGTGAAGCTGATCGGATCCGACTTGTTTGCCGAGCGGACGAAGCGATAGAAACGAAACAGAAATACCGACGAAAGGTGTGAAAGACAGCGATGGAAAAAAAGGCAGGCATTGGTTTTTATATCTTCCTGGTTCTCTTTATCTTCCTGGTTATGTTTCCTTTTTTATGGGTGTTTCTTACTTCTATAAAGCCACCCAATGAAATATTCGGGAATTTTAACTGGTTTACTCCAAATATGAATTTTGATTCTTATGTATCCGCTATAACAACCCGGCCTTTGTTTCAATACATGTTAAACAGCTTTGTCGTATCCGGGGCGACGACCATTCTTTCCCTGGCATTTGCCTCATTTACGGCTTATGCAGTAACAAGACTTCCTATTAAAGGAAAAGGATTAATTCTGGGGCTCGTTCTTGCCTCCTCCATGTTCCCGCAGATTGCAATTTTGTCGCCGATCTTTGACTTTGTGACAGACGCTGGTCTGCGTAACAGTTATCTCGGATTAATCATTCCTTACATTACAATAAGTCTTCCACTTGCGATCTGGATTCTGGCCACCTTTTTTAAAAAAATACCGGTAGAGCTGGAAGAATCGGCGAAGCTGGACGGAGCAACGCCGTTCCAGACGTTCAGAAAAATTATTCTGCCTCTGGCAGCTCCGGGTGTATTTACGACAGGTATTCTTGTCTTTATTGCCGCGTGGAATGAGTATTTATTTGCACTCGCGATTAATACCGATGACGCCTGGAGGACGATTCCGGTGGGGGATTTCCTTTTACCAGAGTGAATATACCGTACCATGGGGAGACATTACAGCCGCAACGGTTATTGTGACGATTCCGATCGTTATTCTCGTTTTGATTTTCCAGCGCCGCATTGTGGCTGGATTAACGAGCGGATCTGTGAAAGAATAACATTATAAGATTCGAAAAATACTAACTATTTAAAAGGGGTTTTGCAAGATGGGTAAAGTAAAGATTGGCATCGTTGGATGCGGAAGCATTGCCAGAGAGCGCCACATTCCGGAGTATCTGGCCGGAGGAGAAGTAGAAATTGTGGCGGTCTGCGATCTGCGTGAAGATCGGGCCCAGGAAGTTGAAACCAAATTTAATATCTCTGTGAAGACGTATACCGATTACGAGGAGATGCTGAAGCAGGAGACTTCCATTGAGGCAGTCAGCGTATGCACACCTAATTACCTGCATGCCCCTGTATCGATAGCAGCACTGGAAGCAGGAAAGCACGTCCTCTGTGAAAAACCGATGGCGACCTCCTCCCAGGAAGCGCAGGATATGATAGATGCTGCGGATAAAAGCGGTAAGAAACTGATGGTGGGCCATAACCAGCGTCTCGTTCCTTCCCACGTGAAAGCAAGAGAATTAATAGAAGAAGGAGCACTCGGGAAAATTTACAGCTTTCGTACCGTATTCGGCCACGGCGGTCCGGAAGGCTGGAGCATAGACGGAGCGGACAGCTGGTTTTTCCGTAAAGAAGAAGCTTTTATCGGAGCCATGGGAGATCTTGGCGTCCATAAATCCGACCTGATTCAATTTCTTTTTGACGAGCCGGTTGCAGAGGTTGGCGCTTTTGTAGAAACAGTAGCAAAAGAAAACACGGCGGTAGACGACAATGCTGTCTGCGTACTGAAGATGGAAAGCGGCATTGTCGGGACCCTGACAGCGAGCTGGTCCTATAAACCGTTTGAAGATAATGCCACCGTTATTTACGGTGAAAAAGGCATGCTCCGCCTGGAGGATGATCCGCAGTATTCCCTTATAGCTGTATATACATCCGGAGAAACGATCAGCTATGACCTGGGAGGCATTCAAACCAACGCAGCCGGCGGCCAGGAGAATTCCGGGATCGTCGACGCATTTGTTGAATCGCTCACAAAAGATACACCTGTCCCTATTACGGGAGCAGATGGCAAACGCGCATTGGATGTTATCCTGGCAGCGCTGGAATCCAGCCAGGAAAAAACCATTACCTCGGTAAGAAAGGCAGGCGTCACTCAATGAAAATAGGTGTATTTACGGTATTATTCAATAACGATTCATTCGAAGATATGCTCGATAAAGTAAAAGCCGCCGGCCTGGACGCAGTAGAGCTTGGCACGGGAGGAAATCCCGGCAGTGCCCATTTGGATATGGAAGGCCTTCTTCAAAATGAAGATAAACGCAAACAGTTTAAAGAAGCTCTGGATAAGCGGGACTTATCTGTCAGCGCCTTCAGCTGCCACTCCAATCCGATTGCACCGGATAAGGCATATGCAAAAGAGTCCGATGACGTATTTCGTAAAACGGTGCAGCTCGCTCAAATGCTTGATGTATCCGTCGTTAATAATTTTTCCGGGGTAGCCGGAGCAGATGATAACGCTACGCTTCCAAACTGGCCGGTAGCTCCATGGCCGCAGGAGTACAGCGATATTTACAATTGGCAGTGGGAGAAAAAGCTGATTCCTTATTGGAAAGAAGCCGGAGCCTATGCCAAAGACCACGGTATTAAAGTAGGCATTGAGCCGCACGGCGGATTTCTCGTACACACTCCGTATACCGTTCTAAAGCTCCGTGACGCTACAAATGATGCAATAGGAGCCAATTTTGATCCGAGCCATATGTGGTGGCAGGGAATTGATCCGGTAGCGGCTATTAAAATTTTAGGAAAGCAAAACGCGATCCATCATTTCCATGCGAAGGATACGCATATTGATTGGGAAAATGTAAACATGTACGGGCTGACGGACATGCAGCCGTATTCCAACGTACAGGAACGCGCCTGGACATTCCGATCCGTCGGCTGCGGACACAGCCTCCAGGAGTGGAGTGATATGATAAGCACCCTCCGGAAATTCGGCTATGACGATACAGTCAGTATCGAACATGAAACCCGTTAATGAGCGTATCAGAGGGTTTTCAACGAGCCGTTGATAATCTCCGCAGTGTAAATATTGTCGAAAAGCCTTCCGATATGTGGTGGGCTTAACGAACAAAATGCCCTTCTGCTTTCAGCAGGAGGGCATTTTGTTCGTATAGTTAATAGGAAGAGATTTGGTTTATCAGACATGATTTTTGTAAACGGAAGCACGCTTTTTCCGATGTTCCTTACGGGCAGGAGCGGTGTCGAACAGCCGCTGTTCTTCTTCTGTTTCCGGAGCTACAGGAGGAACGGGAATAGGAGTGCCTTTTTCATTTACGGCTACCATTGTTAGAAATGATTCGGTCGTAAGTGTTGTTGTACCAGTTGTTACATCGATCGATTGGACTTTCACATAGACTTCCATAGAGGTTCTTCCTGTGGCCGTAACGAAAGCCTCGAGCTCAAGGATATTCCCTACCTTGGCCGCTGAGACAAAATCAACCGAATCGATAGAAGCCGTTACGACAATACTATTCGCGTGCTTCATTGCCGAAATGGCTGCAATTTCATCAATGTAGGCAAGAACTTTGCCGCCGAATATAGATTCCAGATGGTTGGTGTCAGGCGGGAGCACAAGTCGTGTCTGGATAGAGCGCGATCGGTTTACAGCACTGTAATCGGGCATATAGATTCTCCTCTTTTGAATAAATTATATGGTAAATTTTACAAGAATGTGAACGAAGAAGCAAATGCTGTTAATAGATTGAAATATTATAGTGTTTTTTTAATAATAAGTCATTCATATTAATAAAAAGAGATAATCAGCATTATTTTAATAATTTTATAGATTTATTATACATATTTATTAATCCTTTCGTATCAGTAGTTTTAAAGCTTTTTCTAAAAAAAATAATTGACAGGAGAAAGAATTGAAGATTAAATGTTGGACAAAAGGGTAATGGTGCTTAATGACATGATAAATAAGATGAAGGACGGTGCATTCAATTGGCTGAAAATAATAACAGCAATAAAGTTACTTACGCGTTAATGGCTGTAGGCAGCCTGGTAGGCGGAGCCCTGCCGATGGTAAGCAGAGAAACAACAAAGAGACTTCAAAAGAAAAAAGAAGATGCGAAAGAAAACATGAAGGACAAAAAGAATCCTAAAACAAAAACAGCAACAATTAAAAAAAGCGACGATGCAAAAAAGAAACCTTCGAGCAAGGATAAAGAGAATGGGGAGAAAGATAACGTGAAAAAACCAGCAGCTAAAGCAAAAAAAGGTACAGAAGATACAAAGAAAACAGTAAAGAAAAAATCATCCGGAGCAAAAGAAGGTACAAAGAAAACGGCGGATAAAGCTAAAAAAGGTGCAGGCAAAACAGCCGAAAAAGCGAAAAAGGCAGCGCCAAAGCCGGTTAAGAAAGCCGCAGATAAAACAGAGAAAACGGTTAAAAACGCGAAAAAAAGCGAAGAAGGCAAATGATGCAGCTGCCTCTGCTTCAGCTCTTCCGGAGAAAGTAAAATCATCGCTCGGCACAGCTAAAAATAAAGTGGGCGGCGGTCTTGTAGCAGCTAAAGGCAAAGTCGGCGAATCTATGGTAAAAGCTGGTCAGAAAATCCAGGGCACAGAAGAAGAGGAAGAGAAAAAAGGCGGTTTCTTCAAAAAAAAAAATTAAAAAATAAAGAGAAGAAAGCCAAAGAAGCTGAGGAACAAGAGCGTCTGGATTCCGAATCAGAAGAGGATGAAGAACACGAAGTTTTCGATGAAGATACGGAATGGCTTGAGGAAGAAGAAGTAGAAGAAGAAAAGTACGATGGTTACGAAGAAGACGAAGACGAAGAAGAAGAAGACGATGAAGAAGATGAAGACGATGAAGAAGTAGAAGACAACGATGAAGACGAAGATGATGAAGGCGAAGAAGAAGAGGAAGAAGTAGAAGAAGACAACGATGAAGACGAAGATGATGAAGGCGAAGAAGAAGAGGAAGAGGAACAGCCTAAAAAAGCCTCTTTCAAGAAGCCGAACCGCATCAAAAAGCCGGCACCTGGAAAAACTCAGCAGCAGCTGACTGAACAGGAAACAGAAGAAAGCAGCAAACCATCAGCAAAAGAAGGTCCTACAAGGAAACACCGGGCAGCCGCTAAGTCGTCTTCCGGAAGCAAAAAAGCTCCTTCGGCCTCGTCTAGTAAAAAGCAGTCATCTGCTGCATCTGCTAAGTCTGATTCGAAAAAAAAAAGTAGCGACGACGCCATTGAAAAAGTCGAAGCCTACTTTAAAGAAGAAGTAGCCGAACCGTTTCAAACAATCTCTGCAACAGACCGGAAAAATGGCTGGAAAGTTCGTTTGGAGGTAGTGGAATCAGAAGAAAAGCAGGACAATAAGGTGATAAAAAACATTGTACTATACGATGCGAACATCAATGATAACCTTAATATCACTTCATACCGCAAGATTTCTGAACGTTCCACGGAGATACCAGATCTCTCCTGAGAAACCATTCAAATGAACTAGATTAATAAATTACTCATCGGGTATGATAATAAAACAGCCCATATACTCGGCTGAGTAAGGTTCAACCACGAGAGGTGGTGGTGCACTATATGGCAGACTGGAAGAAAAATAAGAATCTGAAGCGCTTTGCGTTACTGCATTCTAATTATTTAACAGAAGGCGCCGAAAAAGAGACTCGTAGAACCTTTGATATTGCAAACACCAATGATTCTTCCAGTTCCACAGATGATGAAGGCTTTTTGGATAAAGCGAAAGATAAAGCCAAAGATCTGGTTCCAGGAACATCGTCCGGAGAGGGAAACGATCCGGAAGAAGAGAATGAAGACAGCAGCGGCGATTCGCTTTTGGATAAAGCAAAAGATAAACTCTCCGCTAGTAAAGATGATAAAGAAGATAAGCAGACAGAGGAAGAAGATCCTTCCTTGTTGGACAAAGCTAAAGACACCCTGGCATCCGATGATTTAAAAGACGCCAAAGAGCGGGTGGAAAATGTAACGGACGGCAAGCCGCTCGAAACGATAAAAGATCTGGCCTCCGGAGACAAGAGCACGATTAATGATGCGAAGAAAGAAGCAATGGGATTTGCCAAGGATGAAGCAAAGAATCATCCGAAAGCATTGAATGCTGCTGCTGCATCGGTAATCGGCAAAAAATTCTATGATACGTTTGAAAAAATGCGTATTGCAAAAGAAGAAGCGCAGGAGAAAGTTGCCGAACTAAAAGAAAGTCTGGAAGACGCCGGTGAAGAAGCAAAAGAAAAGCTGGATGAATTTGCTGAAGAGTTTCAGGATAAAGCAGCGGATGCTAAAGATCAGATAAAAAACAACTCGCTTACCGGTGATAACGACTCGAAAGGAGGGAAAAAAAAGAAGAAAGGCTCCAATATTAAGGGAGCCAGTGACATTAAAGGAATGAAAGACATCCACAAAGGCGTCAGTGACATCAAGGGATACAAAGACATCAAAGGAACTGACAAACTAAAGGGTGTCAGCGATATCAAGACATCAGCAAGCAACCTCAAGAGCAGCACGGACCTCAAAGGAGCAGACAGCATCAAGAGTGCCCATAACATCAAGAGCGCAAAAGATCTCAAAGGCATAAAAGATATTAATACTTTCACTTAAAGGAGTGACGCAACAATGGCAACATTGGAAAGAAACTCAGATTCTTCAAGCTTGGCAGAAGTTATTGACCGTATTTTGGACAAGGGTATCGTAATCGACATCTACGCTAAAATCTCGTTGGTAGGTATTGAACTTATAACAATCGAAGCTCGTATCGTAATCGCCAGCGTAGACACATGGTTGAGATATGCTGAAGCAGTCGGTCTTCTAAGAGACGACGTACAAGGTGAAATTGACGAAGATGCAGACGTAAGCGACCGTTCCAAGCAGCTTAACTTCGCATAATATTATTTGAATAAACCCAACCCTTCCCATACGCTTTTGCGTATGGGTTCTGGGTTTATCACTACTACTAGACAGAGCCGCAGGCGGAAAGCAGGGATAGCCATGGAAGAATTACTACAAAAAGTAACAACTTTTTTTGAAAATTATGTCCTTCCTCCTTTTAAAATCACTTCCGTTATCAATCATGACGAAGGATGGGATGTAGAGGTAGAAGTAATTGAAGAAAGTGAATATATGAAAAAGTACGCAAAAGACCAGCTTCTTGGTGTATATGAAGCAAAGCTCGACAAGAACAAAGAGGTTGTATCATTTCAGCGCGTGAGCCTTCGTCCAAGAAGTGTGCCTTTAGATAAAGCAGAAGGGAGATAGTACAGATGCCTGCAAAAGCAACGGAAGAACAGTCCAAAAGTAAAAACAGAGGAGAAACATCCAGCCCAAAAAGCAGCTCGAACACCTCCTCGTCCTCCAGCAGAGCAAAAAACAGCTCGTCATCCTCATCCAGTTCAAAGAATACTTCGTCTGATTCAGCTAAATCATCTCCATCCAGCCGTTCAAAAAATAGATACCAGCAGCAAAAAAAATGCATCTTCTGATAAAGAGGAAGCGGTTTATGATGAGAATGACAAAATGGTACGCACGTTTGAAAACTTCGTTCAAACGGAAAACTGCAGAGCCTGCTTGAGCGTTCAGAACGTTATATTCATGCCGGATTTCCCGTCCATTTCACAGGAGCTGCCGGTGTCGGTAAAACATCTCTTGCCCTGCAGCTGGCGAGCCGACTTGGCCAGCCGGTCGTACTGTTAAACGGAAACAGAGACTTATCCAACGTAGATCTTCTCGGCGGGTATGTAGGCTATAAAAGTAAACGTCTGATCGATAACTACGTCCGCACGGTATATAAGCGTGAAGACGAAGTAAAAGAGCAGTGGAGCGGCGGTCGTTTATATGAAGCTGTCACAAAAGGCTATACTGTTATTTATGATGAGTTCACACGTTCTATGCCGGAAACGAACAACTTGTTCTTATCCATTCTGCAGGAAGGTATTCTGCCATTGTATGGAGTAAAGCAGAGAGATACGTTCGTTAATGTTCATCCGAATTTTAAGATGATATTTACAAGCAACCCGGAAGAGTATGTCGGCGTGTATGAAACCCAGGATGCGCTTGCAGATCGCCTGATTACGATTCATATGCAGGAACAGGATATCGACAGACAGGCAGAAGTGCTTGCAGATCGGACGGAGATTTCAGAAGGCGACGCAAAAACTATCGTCAAAATCGTTTCCAGAGTGAAAGAAATCTGCCAGGAAGAAGATAAGCCGGTGCCAAGTTTCCGTGCGTCTGTTATGATGGCAGAGATAAGCAGCAAAAGTGATATAAATGTAAATACAAAAGATGATGATTTCTTCTTTGTGTGCCAGGATGTGCTGGGTGCTTACATTTATGGAGCAAAAGGCCATAAGAGTAATGAAGAAACAGAGAAATTATTGAAGCAGGAACTGAAGAAGCTGTAGGAGGTAGCCGTTGTGAGTGGGAAAAAAGGAATATATCTGTTTTGTGTGATCGAAGCGGATTCCCCGCAGGAATTCGGAACGATTACACTGCTTAAAAAAGAGAGAGATGTATACACGGTAAACCGCGACGGCTACGCTATGGTCGTTGCTGATGCACCGGTTGACGTATACGAACCAAATCGTAAAAACCTAAAGTCGCATCAGGATGTTGTTACAAAAGTTATGGAACGGTATGACATTATTCCGATGAGCTTTGGAAACGTGCTCGAGGGCAAGAAAGATGTTCACATTTTAATGGAAAAGCTTCAGGATCAGTTCGAAGAAATTTTCCCGAAAATCCGCAACAAGTTTGAAGTCGGCTTAAAGATTATTGGTAAAAAAGAATGGCTGTCGGAGAAAGTAAGCCAGCAGCCGGGTATGAAGGAATTAAAGTCCAAGGCTGCATCAAAGCCTGAAGACGCGGCATACTACGAACGCATGCAGCTCGGTGAATCCGCCCAAATTTATGATCAGGCTTCATGAGGAATTTGAGAAGGAAGTGTTTCACCCGCTTGCCGATATCTCGGACGCTGCGAAAAGCAACGAAGTCATTAATGAACGAATGCTTCTTAATGCTGCTTTCCTGCTTGATAAAGATCAGGAGGAAGCATTTGAGAAAAAGCTTAATGAGATCTATAATAAATGGATGGACAGTGCTGATTTTAAATATACAGGCCCATGGCCGGCCTATAACTTTATAGATATTAAATTAACAGCAAAGGGTGCGACGTAATATGATAACCAAAGCATTCACTTGGCCCATCGACCTGCTGATTATGATCGGAAGAGAAGTCAAAGATGAAGTGGATAAGGAATATTACGATCTAAAAACCATCCAGCAGAAGCTTGCGAACCTGCAGATGATGTTTGAGATGGATGAAATACCCGAAGAACTTTACCTCGAACAGGAAGAGGAACTTCTTCTCCGCTACCGTGTAGCGAAAGAAATTGAGCAGCGGAGCTGAGAGAAAGCCTGGAGGAATAAGGAGGAATCACAGGTGGAAGACAAAGCACAAGAAAGTAATCAACTCATCTACTTGTATGCCTTCGTACCATCAGAGCAATTTACGGACAACCCTATGCCGGAGCTCGAAGGTATTGAGCCGCCGGAGATGATTCAGTACGAAACGCACGGTGATATTACTGCTGTAACGTGCCGTGTGCCGGAGGAAATATACTCTGAAGCGAAGCTGCAGCGTAAAGTAGAAGATATGCAGTGGCTGCAGGTGAAAGCCTTTCATCACCATGAATTAATGAATAAACTGCACGAAAACTACACGGTCATTCCGCTGAAGTTCGGCACTATATTTGAAACAGAAGACACGTTTCAAGCGATGATTGCTGAAAAAAAACCTACCATTCTAGAACAGTTTCACCGTCTGTCTGATAAAGAAGAGTGGAACCTGAAAGTATATGCGGAAAAAGATAAATTCATGAATAACGTGGTGGAAAACAGCGAAGAAATGGAACAAAAAAAAGCTGATATTGAAGCAATGCCGAAAGGCCGTCAATTTTTTGAGAAAAAAAGCTCGCCAATTTCGCAGAAGAAAAAGCAATCGAAAAAATCAGGGACTACTGCCAGGATCTTCATGATCACTTGAAATCGCTCAGTGAAGCAACCGACGTAAAGAAAAACTGGGAGCGTAAAGTAACCGGCCGTGAGGAAGATATGAGCCTGAACAGCGTATACCTTGTGAAT
>NZ_JALBWT010000033.1:0-61041 GCF_023845525.1 Sinobaca sp. H24 | reverse complement strand
CAGAGTATGTAGATCAGTACAGCACGGAGCAGTCGTTTAGAACGATTGAGAGCCGAGTGTCTTTTTCCTTAAAATGAACCAATCCAACGATGGCCCGCTTGCGAAACGAAAACGTAAGAAAGGCTATTGCCCAATCGATCGACAAAGAAGGTCTCGCAGACACGATCTTAAATGACGGTTCGTTCCCTGCAAACGGACTTTTCCCGAGAACTTCGTAACAAGCCCGGAATCAGATGAAGGCTTTAGAGAAGCAAACGGTGATCTGCTGCCAACAGACAAAGAAGCAGCACAGGAAGCATGGGCTGCTGCACTGGAAGAATTGGGCACGGACACGGTAGAAATTGAAATGCTTGGCGATGACACAGACAAAGCACAAAATATCAACGCCTATTTTAAAGATCAGTTGGAAAGCAATTTGGAAGGACTTACGCTAAACGTTAAATCGGTACCTTTCAAAGAGCGTCTACGCTTGAGTGACGAAATGGATTATGAGCTTTCTGTATCCGGATGGTCTCCTGACTTTGTTGATGCCAACTCATTCATGAACATGTTTGTTACAGATGGTGGATACAACCAGATGGGTTATTCCAATGAAGAGTATGATGCACTTATCGAAGAAGCTGCCGGTGACTCAGCAGATGATCCACAGGCAAGATGGGATGCATTCCTGGAAGCTGAAAAAATTCTTGTAGAAGAAGATGCAGCGATTGCTCCTTTATACCAGAGATCAACAGCATATCTATGGAACCCGGCTCTACAGGGTGTTTACTATAACGCTGCGGGCCACGATTTTGAATACAAATGGGCGTATGTAGATGAGGAAGCTGCTGAATAAAATAATAATTTAGCAAGGAAAAGAGAGTATATCCGATTTTATGGATTTGTACTCTCTTTTCCGTTGTTATTATCTAATAAACATATAGGTGGGGAAAACATTGGCAAGATATATCTTACAAAGAATAATATATATGGCGATTACGCTCTTTATTATTGCCACTATTTCTTTTTTCTTAATGAAATTTCTGCCTGGAACGCCTTTGAGTGCTCAGGAAAGATTATCAGAAGTACAGCAGCAGATTATTTTAGAAAAGTATGGATTAAATGATCCCGTACCTATTCAATACCTGAACTATATTTGGAATTTAATGCAGGGAGACCTGGGGATTTCTTTTCAGTATGACAACCGGAGCGTGGCCAGTATTTTGGAAACAAGAATCGGCCCTTCGTTTCAGCTTGGTATTCAATCGTTAATTGTTGGAAGCATTTTAGGAACGCTTCTGGGAATTGTTTCTGCAATTTATCATAACGGCTTTATGGATAGAATTTCTACATTTATCGCAGTCATTGGTACCTCTATTCCATCCTTTATATTTGCCGGATTACTGCAGTATTTTGTAGGGGTAAAGCTCGGCTGGCTCCCGGTGGCCACATGGGGCGGTTTTGAATATTCGATTCTTCCTACTATTGCTTTAATGATCTTCCCTATGGCCACATGCGCCAGATTTATGCGCACAGAGATGCTTGAAGTCATGGGGCAGGATTATATTACAACAGCGCGTGCGAAGGGCGCGAACCAGACTTCTGTTGTATTCAAGCACGGCATCAGAAATGCACTTATTCCTTTAGTTACCATTTTAGGTCCATTAGCAGTCGGCCTGCTTACCGGTACATTAGTTATCGAGCAGATCTTTGCGGTGCCGGGTATTGGAGAACAGTTCGTTTCTTCTGTTATGACGAATGATTTCCCGGTAATTATGGGAACAACATTGTTTTTTGCTTTTTTCTTTGTGCTGGTCGTTTTAATTATCGACATTTTATATGGAATTATTGATCCAAGGATTAGAATTTCCGGAGGAGACCGTTAGTATGGAAAAACATAAACAAGAACCTTCAGCAGATTGGTTTGAGCGTGTAGAACGAGACGAAGAAAAAGCGCAGGAGATAAGCAGGCCGAGCCGGACATTTTTTCAGGATGCTGTACGTGTCCTATTTAAAAACGTACCGGCAATGATAGCTCTTATTTCCCTGATTCTTATAATACTAATGGGATTTTTCGGTTCGAGCTTCAGCTCTTACGGTCCAAACGAACAGGCGCTGGAAAGATCTAATTTAACTCCTAAAATTCCAGTACTTGAGAACATTTCCTGGTTAAATGTAAACGGAATGGAAAGCTCTGTGTACGAACATGTTACAGCAGAACAGGCACAGGCAAATGCCGAAGTGCGGTTTGGCGACGACAGCGAGTTTGTTACCTATACGGTCTTAAGTGAAGGCGACGGAAGCCCGAGCTCCGGCCAGGTAAGAGCGGACTATGACCGGTACGCAGCTGCAGGTATGGAAGACGAGTACTTTTACTTCGGCACAGATAGATTAGGAAGGGATTTATGGACAAGAGCCTGGGAAGGAACTAAAGTTTCCCTTTATATCGCTTTTCTGGCAGCAGCTATAGATCTTGTGGTCGGCGTAGCCTATGGAGGAATTTCCGGCTATTACGGCGGCAGAGTGGATAACTACATGATGAGATTCCTGGAGATTTTAATGGGAATTCCCAATCTTGTGGTCGTTATATTAATGATTATTATATTAGAACCCGGAATTATTTCGATTGCGATTGCCCTCGCTATAACAGGCTGGACCGGTATGGCCAGAGTTATACGCGGCGAAGTCCTGAAGCTGAAAGGCCAGGAATATGTTATGGCGGCTAAAACCATCGGGGTGCCGGATAGAAAAATTATTGCAAAGCATCTTATTCCAAATGTCATGGGGTTAATCATTATTAATACGATGTTTACGATTCCAAGTGCGATATTCTTCGAGGCCTTTTTAAGCTTTATTGGACTCGGTCTGCAGGCGCCGGAGGCTTCTCTTGGTACGCTTGTAAACGATGGATTTAAAGCACTGACTACGACTCCGCATGTCCTTGTTTTTCCAGCCGTTATAATCTCTATCATTATGATTTCTTTTAATGTGCTGGCAGACGGCCTTAGAGATTCCTTTGATCCAAAAATGAGAGACAGATAAAAGGAGAGGGGGAAACATATTAAAGATGGAAAAAATATTAGAAGTAAAAAATCTTAGTGTCTCTTTTAACACGCATGATGGCGAAGTGCAGGCGGTACGTGACATCTCCTTTGACCTGCATAAAGGAGAAACCCTGGCTATAGTTGGAGAGTCCGGTTCAGGAAAGTCGGTCACTACGAAAGCATTGATGAAGCTTCTTCCAGAACCACAGGGTTTTATTAAAAATGGAGAAATTATGTTTGAAAATGAGGATATTGTAAAGAAAAAACGAAAAACAGATGCAGAAAGTGCGCGGCAAAGACCTTGCGATGATTTTCCAGGATCCTATGACGTCATTAAACCCTACTATGAAAGTAGGCACCCAGGTAATGGAAGGCCTTATCAGACACAGAAATATGAATAAACAGCAGGCGAGAGAAAAAGCGATCGAAATACTCAAGCTGGTAAAAATACCAGAGCCGGAAATCAGAATGAAGCAGTATCCCCACCAGTTTTCCGGAGGCATGAGGCAGCGTGTAATGATTGCGATAGCTCTTGCCTGCGATCCTAAAATATTAATTGCGGACGAACCGACTACAGCCCTGGATGTAACCATTCAGGCACAGATATTGGATATTATGAAAGACATCCAGGCTGAAACCAATACTTCCATTATTTTTATTACGCATGATTTAGGGGTTGTTGCTAATATTGCAGACCGGGTGGCAGTAATGTATGCCGGCAAAATTATTGAAATTGGTACAGTGGATGAACTTTTTTATAATCCAAAGCATCCTTATACGTGGGGACTTCTCGGCTCGATGCCTACCCTGGACAGTTCGGAAGAAGAGCTGTTTGCGATTCCGGGAACACCGCCGGACCTTCTTTATCCTCCTAAAGGAGATGCGTTCGCTCCCAGAAATGAATTTGCATTAAAAATAGATTATGAAGAGCAGCCTCCTATGTTCAAAGTATCGGATACCCACTATGCGGCGACTTGGTTAATGGATCCAAAAGCTCCCGCCATTTCTCCGCCTCCTTCTGTTCAAAAAAGAATGCAGGCTGATAAAGCGAAGAAAGGTGTATTAAAATGATAGAAGACCAGCGAGAAAAACTAGTGGAAGTAAAAAATTTAAAGCAGCATTTTAAAACAGGGCGGAAAACCATTGTGAAAGCAATTGACGGGCTGACCTTTGAAATATATAAAGGTGAAACATTCGGCCTTGTAGGAGAATCCGGCTGCGGCAAATCAACAACGGGACGCTCCATCATCAGGTTATACGACGCCACAGATGGCGAAGTGCTCTTTAAAGGGAAAAACGTACAAGGCAAGAAAAATAAAAAGATCTAAAAGATTTTAACAGGCAGATGCAGATGATTTTTCAGGATCCTTATTCTTCTCTGAATCCAAGAATGAAAGTATTGGATATTGTTGCAGAAGGACTGGATGTCCACGGTCTGGTGAATTCGAAAGAAGAACGAAAGAACAGAGTATATGAGCTGCTGGAAACAGTGGGGCTGAACAAACAGCATGCCAGCAGATACCCTCATGAATTCAGCGGGGGACAGAGGCAGAGACTGGGTATTGCAAGAGCTTTAGCGGTAGATCCTGAATTTATTATAGCGGATGAACCTATTTCGGCTTTGGATGTGTCGATACAAGCGCAGGTAGTGAACCTTCTCAAAAAGCTGCAAAAAGAAAAAAATCTCACGTATTTGTTTATTGCCCACGATCTGTCGATGGTGAAGTATATAAGCGACCGGATCGGCGTCATGTATTTTGGCAATCTGGTGGAACTGGCGGATAGCGAAGAGTTATATAAGAATCCACTCCATCCCTACACGAAATCGCTATTGTCAGCTATTCCGCTGCCGGATCCGGATCATGAAAGAACACGAAAAAGAATTCAATATGATCCTGAAGCCTATGGCAGTAATGAAAAAAGAAGCTTTCAGGAAGTGAAACCGGGGCACTGGGTATTGTGCAACGAAGAAGAGTTAGCCGAATATCAAGGAGCGGCATTAACGTAAATTAGAAGGAAGAGCAAAATTAAATTGCTCTTTCTTTTTATTTTCTATTGCACCGGTATTTTGTATATGCTATTATATTCCTTGTCAGCCAAAAAGTTTTTAACCATTCGGGGGAGTACCCAAGTCTGGCTGAAGGGAGCGGTCTTGAAAACCGCCAGGGGCTTCATCGCCCGCGGGGGTTCGAATCCCTCCTCCTCCGCCATTATTTCAAATGACAAAGCTGTCCTTTTAAAGGGCAGCTTTTTTTGTTTTTTATTAGACGATGCACGAAAAACGCAAATTGGGTATGATAGAAGCAAAGGGGAAATAAAGGGGACGGAAATGGCTCACACAGACGCGTATTGGATGAAAGAAGCATTGAAGCTGGCAGAAAAAGCACGGGTTATGGGAGAAGTGCCTATAGGAGCAGTGATTATAAAAGAAGAGTCCATTGTCGGGTATGGATACAATCAGCGGGAAACAAAACAGCAGGCAGGCTCTCATGCCGAAATGACGGCTATTGAACAGGCATGCCGGACACTGGGGAACTGGCGTCTGGAGAACTGCACGTTATACGTTACGTTGGAACCCTGTCCTATGTGCGCAGGGGCAATTGTTCAATCCCGTATCGTCCGGGTGGTTTACGGAGCGGCAGATGAGAAAGCCGGATGCGCGGGGACGCTGATGAATCTGCTGAACGAACCGCGTTTTAACCATCAGGCCGTTGTAGAAAGCGGTGTAATGGAAAAAGAGTGCGGCGCAGCTCTGTCCTCTTTTTTTCTGGAACTGCGTCAAAAGAAAAAAGCAGAGCGCTTAAAAAGAAGAGAGCAGCAGAAGTTGGATTCAACGATTCATCATGATATAGTAAACGAACACGATGAATAAAAACAGGGGGATAATCCATGGCACCTAATCAATTTTCAGCGGAAACGGCCCAAATGCTGGCTAAAAAACTTAATATGCCTTTAGAGCATATTATGCATACGCCGCCGCATATTATTATGGCAAAGATTGCCGAATTGGAAAAAAAAGAACAGACAAACACAGATGAAAATCCGCCAGAAGAATAAAGCCGAACCTATTGCGTTCCGATGAAAAACTATATATACTAAAAGTTGCGCTAATAAAGCGCCTGAATATGTTATCCAATTTGCCGTGCTAAGTGGGGAGGTAGCGGTGCCCTGTACTCGCAATCCGCTATAGCGAGGCTGAATCCCTTCTCGAGGCTATGCTTTTGTGCAGCCTGCCCTATGTAAGTGGTGTTGACAACCGGGTTCTGCGCAATGGAAACCCGTGAATCCTGTCAGGTCCGGAAGGAAGCAGCAGTAAGCGGACTCTTCTATGTGCCGCAGAGCTGCCCGGTTCGAGCTAACTGCATAGGTAACGTGCATGAAAGCATTGTCGACAGAAGGTGCACGGCTTTATACATATGATAAAAAGAACGACTCTGTTGAGAGTGGTTCTTTTTTCTTCATCTTTGAATAGAAGAAAGCGATTAATTATAATGAAGAAAAACGGATATCATCTTTTGAAAAGTGTTTATAGAATCGGTATAATTAAAATAGAAGAAATACGATAAAGGAGGCAGAGGGTTGGGCTATCAGGCATTGTACAGGGTATGGAGGCCGAGGCAGTTAAAAGACATGGCGGGCCAGGAACATATTACGAAAACGCTGCAAAATGCGCTGGAACAGGAAAAATTTTCACACGCTTACTTATTCAGCGGTCCGCGGGGAACCGGAAAAACAAGCGCCGCCAAGATCATCGCTAAAGCGATCAACTGTGAGCATGCCCCTGTTCGAGAGCCCTGCAATGAATGCCGGGCCTGCCGCGGTATTTCAGATGGTTCCGTAGTGGATGTGATTGAAATTGATGCTGCATCCAATAATGGAGTAGATGAAATTCGTTATATTCGGGAAAATGTCATGTCCGCCCCCCGGGATATTTCATACAAAGTGTATATTATAGATGAAGTTCATATGCTTTCCACCGGCGCTTTTAATGCGCTTCTGAAAACATTGGAGGAACCTCCGAAGCATGCGGTGTTTATTCTGGCTACTACAGAGCCGCATAAAATTCCTTTAACGATTGTATCGAGATGTCAGCGTTTTGATTTTAAACGGATAACGACTAAAGCTTTGACAGATCGAATGAATTATATTATTTCCCAGCAGGAATGGACGGCGGAAGAAGAAGCCGTTCAGCTGATCGCCCGGGCAGCGGAAGGTGGAATGAGAGATGCGCTGAGCCTTCTGGATCAGGCTTCTTCTTTTGCCGAAGATACGATTACACCGGATGATGTACTGGCGATTACGGGAGCCGTTTCCCAGCGTTTTCTGGCGGAAACGATACGTTCCATTTTAGCAGGGGATACTTCTGCTGCAGTAAGAGCCGCAGACAGGCTGATTCAGGATGGAAAAGATCCTGTTCGATTCATGGAAGACGTTATATACTATTTAAGAGACATGCTGGTTGCCAAAACGGCACCTAATGTCGATGAAATTCTGGACAGAGTCATGGTCGATGATGCATTTAAAGAGTTGACCGGCCAGGCGGAGCTTTCCTGGATATACAAAGTACTAAATGAGTTGAACACCCATTTTCAGCAGATGAAATGGTCCAGTCATCCGAAGATTTTTCTGGAAATGGCACTTATTCAAACGGCCCATGTTTCTCCCGGCAGGACGGAGCCTGAACAAGGCCGGGAGGCAGCCTCTGTTTCTTCTGATACCTATGAGCGGCTGGAGAAAAAAGTAGAGCAGCTTGAACAAAAACTAAACAAGGTAAAAGAAGCGCCAGCCTCGGAGAAAACGGAAGAAACTTCATCTTCCCAGGCTCCGAAACGAAAAGCAGCGCCGAGAACCGGCGGAAGCCAGGCACTCGGCAACGATGGCAAAGTCCGTGAAACTATTCAAGGCGCCAGCCGGGAAAAGCTTCAGGAGCTGACGGGCCAGTGGGCGGCTGTTATGCAGAAAGTTAAGCAGACGAGCGTGCCGGGACATGCATGGATAAGCGATGCCAAGCCGGTAGCGACCAATGGAGAAAAACTGATCCTGGCTTTTCAAAACGAAATGCACCGCAGTATGGTTGATACTAAATTCCGGGACGCGATAGAGTCTTCTATTCAAGGAGTAACAGGCCAATCCCTGGAGGCAGTGACACTGTTGAATCAGCAGTGGGAAAAAGTAAAACAGGAATATAAGAACCGGCAGCCTGCTTCCGAAGAAAAGGAAAGTGAACCGGAAAAGGATCCTTTCGTGGATGAAGCAATTAAGCTGGTTGGAGAAGACCTTTTAGAAATAAAAGACTAATATACTATTGGAGGAATAAATAATGAAAAACAATATGGGAAATATGATGAAGCAGATGCAGAAAATGCAGAAGCAGATGGCTCAGGCCCAGGAAGAATTAAAAGATAAGACTGTTGAAGCCACGGCAGGCGGCGGAGCTATTAAAGTTACTGCTTCTGGAGACAAGCGTATAGTTGATATCGAAATTGATCAGGACGTTGTAGATCCTGAAGATGTTGAAATGCTGCAGGATCTTGTTCTTGCCGCGACAAACGAAGCTCTCAAAAAAGCAGATGAAATGATCGAACAGGACATGGGCAAGTTTACAAAAGGAATGAATATGCCTGGAATGTTCTAAAAGGAGGAAAAGGTGCAGTATCCACAGCCAATTTCTAAATTAATTGAAGGCTTTATGAAACTCCCGGGCATCGGACCGAAAACCGCAGGCCGTTTAGCTTTCTTTGTATTGGATATGAAAGAAGACGACGTGCTGGATTTTGCGAAAGCTCTGGTTCATGCCAAACGTGATTTAACTTACTGTTCCAACTGCCACTTTATAACCGATACAGACCCGTGCCGGATCTGCGAAGATAAACAGCGGGATCAATCTATTATATGCGTAGTGCAGGATTCCAAGGACGTTATTGCCATGGAAAAAATGCGCGAGTACAGCGGCCAGTATCATGTCCTTCACGGCGCTATCTCTCCAATGGATGGCATCGGCCCGGAAGACATTAAAGTACCCGAACTGATTAAAAGACTTCAGAATGATGAAGTAAAAGAAGTCATTATTGCAACAAACCCCACTATTGAAGGGGAAGCTACAGCAATGTATATTTCCCGGCTTGTTAAGCCTTCTGGTATGAGGGTAACAAGAATTGCACACGGGCTCCCTGTTGGAGGAGACTTGGAATATGCAGATGAAGTGACGCTTTCTAAAGCAATAGAAGGCCGCCGGGAGCTGTAAAGCAGTGGCGGAGAGCCCCTCAATGAGCATTGTTCAATAAGGGAGGACGTTTCTTTGTTCAAAAAAGATAGAATCTATCATGCCGGTCAACAACGTCTCACCGAAAAAACGGAAGAATTGAAGCATGAATTTGAATCTTTTCAACTAATTATAGAAAAAAGTCTTGATCCCTCTGCGGAAACGATTGCTTACTTGAAGATAAAAAAAGCAAAGTACATGTTCCTTTTAAAGGAAATGCGTTATCAGCAGACGCTTCAAAAGAATAAATAGTACAGCCGGCTGCTTTTGCCCGGCTGTTTTTTTGTGAATATAAAACTAAGCCGAACCGGGGCAAAAACATTGCTCTTCTATAGAAAGAAAAGGTACAGTACAAGAACATACTTTACCCCTGACAGAGAAGAGGTATTAAATGGATACGCTGACACATGCTCTTTTTGGAATGGCAACTTACGGTGCGATAGATAAAGAAGGCCTCGAAAAACCGGTTAAACGCTCTGTGCTTTTTGCAAGCCTGGCTGCCAGCCAGGCCCCCGATGCGGATGTCTTCACAGGATTTACCGAGACGGGACAGATTATGGGTCTGCTTTGGCACCGCGGGCTGACACATTCTTTTTTCATGGCTCCTGTATGGGCACTGGTGATTTTTGCCGCAGCTTTTGTAATTTGGAGACAAAAGCATTGGCTGATTTTCTTTGCTGCATTTATTAATGTAGTCATTCATAATACGCTTGACGGCTTAAACGCATGGGGAACTGGGTGGTTCGAACCATTAAGCTCCACAAGAGTAGCCCTCGGGTTTCTTCCTATTGTTGATGTGGTTATTTGGAGTTTGTTTGCCGGTGCATTTATTGTTAAGTGGAAATATAAAAGTATTCCTGCTCCCCGGGTCTGGAAAATCGTTCTGCTGGTGGCTGCCCTCCACATTTCTATACAGGCTCTTCAAGGAACCTTTATTATTAACCAGGTAGAAGATGATTTTGATCAGGTGGAGCTTTCCGCCGGTTTTGTACCAGGCTCATTTAATGTTATCGGTAAAAAAGATGAAGTAGTCACAATAAAAAATCACAATGCGTTTGGAAGGGAATCGTTGACGGAGACGCTTTACTCCCAGGAGGAAGTGGATCTGGACCCTCTGCTTAATAAAAACAAGCGCGCAGAATTGCTGATTGAATGGGCGCCCTTTGTAGTGGTGACAAAAGATGATACACAGCTGGGTGTGTATGATCCCCGTTTTTACTTTGATGGAGAGAAACTGCTTTTTGAATCAATACCTGTTGAATAAAGGCGGACATAACAGTCCGCTTTTAGTTTAAAATGTAAGATACTATAGAAGGAAAAATTTTTTTATAAGTAATGCATTTTTTTTATTGTTATTTTATAATAGAGATGGTATAGTTGAAAACGTTGCTGAGAAAACATCTCAAAAACGTTCATTATTTTATCACAATTATGTATTGCGTTTTTTAAACGAAAATGATATAATTTATGAAGTCGTTAAGAGACGACATCAAAAATAAGTGTCCTTTATAAGTGTCCTTTGAAAATGGAATGAAAACAACGCGCGAACAACAAGTCGCGGCAGGCAAGGCCTGCTGCGCAACGTAAGACCAGCAAGAACTAAGCATCAACTTTCATGGAGAGTTTGATCTTGGCTCAGGACGAACGCTGGCGGCGTGCCTAATACATGCAAGTCGAGCGCATGCACCCGGCGGACCTCTTCGGAGGGAAACCGGGGAATTGAGCGGCGGACGGGTGAGTAACACGTGGGCAACCTGCCCTCTAGACGGGGATAACTCCGGGAAACCGGAGCTAATACCCGATAATCAAGCAGATCACCTGATCTGCTTGTAAAAGCATGGCCTTCGGGCCATGCACTGGAGGATGGGCCCGCGGCGTATTAGCTAGTTGGAGAGGTAAGGGCTCCCCAAGGCGACGATACGTAGCCGACCTGAGAGGGTGATCGGCCACACTGGGACTGAGACACGGCCCAGACTCCTACGGGAGGCAGCAGTAGGGAATCATCCGCAATGGACGAAAGTCTGACGGTGCAACGCCGCGTGAGTGATGAAGGTTTTCGGATCGTAAAGCTCTGTTGTGAGGGAAGAACAAGGGCGGTTCTAACAGGGCCGCCCCCTGACGGTACCTCACCAGAAAGCCCCGGCTAACTACGTGCCAGCAGCCGCGGTAATACGTAGGGGGCAAGCGTTGTCCGGAATTATTGGGCGTAAAGCGCGCGCAGGCGGTTCCTTAAGTCTGATGTGAAAGCCCACGGCTCAACCGTGGAGGGTCATTGGAAACTGGGGAACTGGAATGCAGAAGAGGAGAGTGGAATTCCACGTGTAGCGGTGAAATGCGTAGATATGTGGAGGAACACCAGTGGCGAAGGCGGCTCTCTGGTCTGTTATTGACGCTGAGGCGCGAAAGCGTGGGGAGCAAACAGGATTAGATACCCTGGTAGTCCACGCCGTAAACGATGAGTGCTAGGTGTTAGGGGTTTCGATGCCCTTAGTGCCGAAGCTAACGCATTAAGCACTCCGCCTGGGGAGTACGGCCGCAAGGCTGAAACTCAAAAGAATTGACGGGGGCCCGCACAAGCGGTGGAGCATGTGGTTTAATTCGACGCAACGCGAAGAACCTTACCAGGTCTTGACATCTTTTGCTACTTCTGGAGACAGAAGGTTCCCCTTCGGGGGACAAAATGACAGGTGGTGCATGGTTGTCGTCAGCTCGTGTCGTGAGATGTTGGGTTAAGTCCCGCAACGAGCGCAACCCTTAATCTTAGTTGCCAGCATTTAGTTGGGCACTCTAAGGTGACTGCCGGTGACAAACCGGAGGAAGGTGGGGACGACGTCAAATCATCATGCCCCTTATGACCTGGGCTACACACGTGCTACAATGGATGGTACAGAGGGATGCGAAACCGCGAGGTGGAGCCAATCTCGCAAAGCCATTCTCAGTTCGGATTGCAGGCTGCAACTCGCCTGCATGAAGCCGGAATCGCTAGTAATCGTGGATCAGCATGCCACGGTGAATACGTTCCCGGGCCTTGTACACACCGCCCGTCACACCACGAGAGTTTGCAACACCCGAAGTCGGTGAGGTAACCCTTTGGGAGCCAGCCGCCGAAGGTGGGGCAGATGATTGGGGTGAAGTCGTAACAAGGTATCCCTACCGGAAGGTGGGGATGGATCACCTCCTTTCTACGGAGCATTGATTCGTGGATCGACCCCCGGACCACCGGTCCGGGGTGCGCGCAGTTGTTTTCATTCCATTTTGAGAGGATACCCTCTCGCAAGACGATCCCTGGTTCTTTGAAAACTGGATAGCGACAACGAAACAAAAAAGACCAAGCAAGCCCTGCGTAAGCAGGCGCCAGCTGTTTTTTTACGGAAAAACGGTTAAGTAAGAAAGGGCGCACGGTGGATGCCTTGGCACTAGGAGCCGATGAAGGACGCGACGAACGGCGATACGCCCCGCGGAGCTGTAAGTGAGCTGTGAGGCGGGGATGTCCGAATGGGGGAACCCACTATCGTTAATCCGATAGTATTTCTACCTGAACACATAGGGTAGATAAAGGCAGACCTGGGGAACTGAAACATCTTAGTACCCAGAGGAAGAGAAAGCAAATGCGATTTCCTGAGTAGCGGCGAGCGAAACGGAATCAGCCCAAACCAGGATGCTTGCATCCTGGGGTTGTAGGACACTCCATCGGAGTTATCAAGATCAGCGATAGGCGAAGCGGCCTGGAAAGGCCCGCAGGATACGGTAACAGCCCGGTAGCCGAAATCGCTGATCCTCCGGAGTGGATCCTGAGTACGGCGGGACACGAGAAATCCCGTCGGAATCCGGGAGGACCATCTCCCAAGGCTAAATACTCCCTAGTGACCGATAGTGAACCAGTACCGTGAGGGAAAGGTGAAAAGCACCCCGGAAGGGGAGTGAAACAGATCCTGAAACCGTGTGCCTACAAGTAGTCGAAGCCCGTTTATGGGTGACGGCGTGCCTTTTGTAGAATGAACCGGCGAGTTACGATCGTATGCCAGGTTAAGCCGAAGAGGCGGAGCCGCAGCGAAAGCGAGTCTTCAACGGCGTATTAGTATGCGGTCGTAGACCCGAAACCGGGTGATCTACCCATGTCCAGGGTGAAGGTAGGGTAACACCTACTGGAGGCCCGAACCCACGCAAGTTGAAAATTGCGGGGATGAGGTGTGGGTAGCGGTGAAATGCCAATCGAACTCGGAGATAGCTGGTTCTCCCCGAAATAGCTTTAGGGCTAGCCTCGGATTAGAGTCCTGGAGGTAGAGCACTGATTGGACGAGGGGCCCTTCCCGGGTTACCGAATTCAGTCAAACTCCGAATGCCAGAGACTTGTTGTCCGGGAGTCAGACTGCGAGTGCTAAGATCCGTAGTCGAGAGGGAAACAGCCCAGACCACCAGCTAAGGTCCCTAAATCCGCATTAAGTGGAAAAGGATGTGGAGTTGCTTAGACAACTAGGATGTTGGCTTAGAAGCAGCCACCATTGAAAGAGTGCGTAATAGCTCACTAGTCGAGTGACTCTGCGCCGAAAATGTACCGGGGCTAAATGCGGTACCGAAGCTGTGGAGGATCCCCCTTGGGGGATCGTGGTAGGGGAGCGTTCCAGGGGCCGTAAAGCCAGACCGTGAGGACTGGTGGAGCGCCTGGAAGTGAGAATGCCGGTATGAGTAACGAAAAGAAGGGTGAGAATCCCTTCCGTCGAAAACCCAAGGTTTCCTGAGGAAGGTTCGTCCGCTCAGGGTTAGTCGGGTCCTAAGCCGAGGCCGAAAGGCGTAGGCGATGGAAAACAGGTTTAAATTCCTGTACCACCTCCTTTCCATTTGAGCAATGGGGGGACGCAGGAAGGTAGGGCAAGCGTGCTGCTGGATATGCACGTCCAAGCCGTTAGGCCGAAGAGCAGGCAAATCCGCTCTTCATCAAGGCTGAGCGGCGATGGCGAGGGAAATTAAGTACCGAAGTTCCGATCCTACACTGCCAAGAAAAGCCTCTAGCGAGGAAAAAGGTGCCCGTACCGCAAACCGACACAGGTGGGTGGGATGAGAATTCTAAGACGCGCGGGAGAACTCTCGTTAAGGAACTCGGCAAAATGACCCCGTAACTTCGGGAGAAGGGGTGCTCTTTCGGGTGAATAGCCCAGGAGAGCCGCAGTGAAAAGGCCCAAGCGACTGTTTATCAAAAACACAGGTCTCTGCGAAGCCGCAAGGCGAAGTATAGGGGCTGACACCTGCCCGGTGCTGGAAGGTTAAGAGGAGAGGTTATCCCCTTCGGGGAGAAGCTTTGAATTGAAGCCCCAGTAAACGGCGGCCGTAACTATAACGGTCCTAAGGTAGCGAAATTCCTTGTCGGGTAAGTTCCGACCCGCACGAAAGGTGCAACGACTTGGGCACTGTCTCAACGAGAGACCCGGTGAAATTATATTACCTGTGAAGATGCAGGTTACCCGCGACAGGACGGAAAGACCCCATGGAGCTTTACTGTAGCTTGATATTGGATGGTTGTACTGCTTGTACAGGATAGGTAGGAGCCTTGGAAACCGGACCGCTAGGTTCGGTGGAGGCGTCGGTGGGATACTACCCTGGCTGTACGACTATTCTAACCTCGGTCCGTGATCCGGATCAGGGACAGTGTCAGGTGGGCAGTTTGACTGGGGCGGTCGCCTCCTAAACAGTAACGGAGGCGCCCAAAGGTTCCCTCAGAATGGTTGGAAATCATTCGCAGAGTGCAAAGGCAAAAGGGAGCTTGACTGCGAGACCTACAAGTCGAGCAGAGACGAAAGTCGGGCTTAGTGATCCGGCGGTCCCGTATGGAAGGGCCGTCGCTCAACGGATAAAAGCTACCCTGGGGATAACAGGCTTATCTCCCCCAAGAGTCCACATCGACGGGGAGGTTTGGCACCTCGATGTCGGCTCATCGCATCCTGGGGCTGAAGTAGGTCCCAAGGGTTGGGCTGTTCGCCCATTAAAGCGGTACGCGAGCTGGGTTCAGAACGTCGTGAGACAGTTCGGTCCCTATCCGTCGCGGGCGTTGGAAATTTGAGAGGAGCTGTCCTTAGTACGAGAGGACCGGGATGGACACACCGCTGGTGTACCAGTTGTTCCGCCAGGAGCATCGCTGGGTAGCTACGTGTGGACGGGATAAGTGCTGAAAGCATCTAAGCATGAAGCCCCCCTCGAGATGAGATTTCCCATCACGCAAGTGAGTAAGATCCCTTGGAGATGACAAGGTAGATAGGTCTGAGGTGGACGTGCGGCGACGCATGCAGCTGACAGATACTAATCGATCGAGGACTTATCCAAAACTTTTTCCATTCGGATGTCGCTATCCAGTTTTGAAGGAACCACCGGTTCCCGATGTTGTCCGGTGACAACGGCCAAGAGGTCCCACCCGTTCCCATGCCGAACACGGAAGTTAAGCTCTTGTGCGCCGATGATAATTGGGGGGCGACCCCCTGTGAAAGTAGGACGTTGCCGGGCTACTGCAAGCACTTTTCCCTTTAAGGGAAGGGTGCTTTTTCTATATTTTTTTGTTTCACGTGAAACATTCTCAAAGGAAAAGAGGAAATCTATTATGGTCCCGAATACGCCTTTATTAGATGCTCTGCTTGCCCATCATCAAAAAGAACCCGTTTCTTTTCACGTACCGGGCCATAAGAATGGCCGTATTATTCCTTATGCTAAAGAAACAATATTTACTTCAATCCTTCACTATGACTTTACGGAACTTCCGGGTCTTGATGATCTGCATGCACCGGAGGGTGTGATTCAGGAAGCGCAGAACCTGGCTTCTTCCTTTTATCAATCCGGCCATACCTTTTTTTTAACAGGCGGATCCACCTCGGGCAATCAGGCAATGATATTTGGCGCATTTGAAAAAGGTGCTGCCGTTTTTGTACAGCGGGATGCGCACGTGTCAGTAATAAATGGTATCCGACTGGCCGGATTGAAGCCTATTTTTTTAATGCCTGCTGTTGAAAAAACAACAGGACTTTCATTAGGTCTGGAAATTCAAACAGTAAAGCGGGCTTATCACCTTTATCCGGAAGCAAAAGGAATTATTTTAACATCACCTTCCTATTTTGGCGTTTCTTCTTCTTTGCGTGAGCTTATTTCTTTCGTTCATGATAAGGGAGGACTTGTATTAGTCGATGAAGCACATGGTGCCCATTTTGCGGTGAACGAATACTTTCCGATATCCAGTCTCGCTGAGGGAGCAGACGCTGTTGTACATTCTGCCCATAAGACGCTTCCTGCAATGACGATGGGTGCTTATCTACACATAGGCTCCTACAGTCGTATATCCTTTGAGGCAGTACAGGCTGCCTGTGCGGTGTTTCAATCAAGCAGCCCCTCTTATCCTATTATGGCTTCTTTGGATGCAGCCAGGCAGTATGCTGTTGACCAGCAGCAGGTTTCTACGGAACAGTGGAAGCAGTATTTTACCCAGGTTGAAGAGGACATACAGAATATTGGCTTTGAATTGTATACTCCCCCTTTGCCTTATCATAAAGACCCATTAAAGTGTATTATTAAAACACCGGCAGGCTATACCGGCTGGGAGCTTGCTTCTTTATTGGAAGAGGAAGGACTATACCCTGAACTTGCTACTATGAAAACGGTTCTGCTTATTCTTCCGCTCGAACGGACGAATTGGCCGGACGAATGGAAGAACAGAGCTTCAAAAGTTCTGAAGAGGTTACAGCAGAAAAGCCCGGCCAAGCAGCGTTCTTCTACTGCTCTTTTATCACCGTTTTTAGAGAAATCTATCACTGAAGGTAAGGTTCTTCCGGCTGTTTTTCGTGGGAAGCGACAGAACAAGATACTGGCAGAAGCAGAATCCTGTATGGCGGCATCTGATATTATTCCTTATCCACCGGGAGTTCCTCTATTTTTTAAAGGAGAGGTACTGGAAGGCAGACGGTGGGATTTTCTAAACGAATGGATTCTTCAGGGGGACGGGTGCAGGGGGTATACCAGCATCAGGGCTTCTGGAAGGTTAAAACAATTATGGAGGATACATATGACCTATAAAGGCCGGTTTATCACGTTAGAGGGCGGAGAAGGCTCCGGAAAGACAACAGCCATGCATGAACTGGAACAATTTTTAAAACAGGCAGGAAAAGATGTGGTTGTGACAAGAGAACCAGGCGGGATCGCTATCGCTGAAAAAATCAGGTCTGTCATTTTAGATCCGGGGCATCAGGAGATGGATGCCAGAACAGAAGCTCTTTTGTATGCTGCTGCGAGAAGGCAGCATCTGGTGGAAAAGGTTCTTCCTGCGCTGGAGCAGGGGAGTATTGTTTTATGTGATCGTTTTGTAGACAGCAGCCTGGCTTATCAAGGGGCTGCTCGTGGACTGGGTATAGATGCTGTTTATCGTATCAATGCTTTTGCCATTGAGGACTGTATGCCGGACTTAACCCTGTTTTTCGATATATCACCGGAGAACGGCATGGCCCGCATCCTGCAGAACCAGGATAGAGAGTTCAATCGCCTTGATGGAGAAGCGATGTCGTTTCACCATTCTGTGTATCATGCCTACCATCAGCTGATGGAACGATTTCCGGACCGTATAATGCGGGTTAATGCCGATCAGCCCAGAGAAGAGGTTATAGAAGAGGCTGTACAGATTATTCAGACCAGACTGTTTGATCAAGCGTAACAGCCCCGGATTTCCTGCTTGCGATTTTTGGGATTTCCAGTAATATTAAAGAAAACATACTTATATTATCCTATAGAAAGAGGGGGATCAGCGTGAAGTTAATCGTGGCTGTAGTTCAGGATAAAGACAGCAATAGACTTTCCAACGCCTTGGTAGAACGCGATTTTCAGGCGACAAAACTTGCCAGCACCGGTGGATTTTTAAAAGCAGGCAGTACGACATTCCTCATAGGCATAAAAGATGAAGAGACAGATGCTGTCCTTGAAATAATAAAAAATCACTGCAAATCACGGGATCAGCTTGTAGCACCCGTTTCTCCAATGGGAGGCAATGCCGATTCCTATGTGCCCTATCCAGTAGAAGTGCAGGTGGGCGGCGCTACGGTATTTATTATGGATGTAGAACGATTTGAGAAGTTTTAAGGCAGGCGTTTATTAATGAAATGGACGGAAATGGAAGTTGAGCAGCCCACAGTAATGACCATGCTGCGGCAGGCTGTCAAAAAAGACAGGCTGTCGCATGCTTATATTTTTGAAGGCATGCACGGAAGTAGAAAAGAAGAGGCGGCCCTTCTGATGGCACAGAGTATTTTTTGTGCCAGGCAGACTGAAGGCCGGCCCTGTGAATCCTGTGTCGAGTGTAAGCGGATTGCGCATGGAAACCACCCAGACGTTATGTTTTTGCATCCGGATGGAGACTCTATTAAAAAAGCCCAGGTGGAAGCTCTTCAAAAAGAGTTTACGTATAAGGGAATGGAAGCAGGAACAAAAGTTTACCTTGTTCACCAGGCTGATACAATGACTGCCAGTGCCGGTAACAGCCTTCTTAAATTTTTAGAAGAACCTGCCAGTCCGACGATGGCGGTTTTGTTAACAGAAAATGCCCATTTCCTGCTTCCGACCATCCAATCAAGAGCACAGCGGATCAGCTTTGCTCCGCCGCTTCTTTCTACAAGAACCGCTTATTTTCAAGAGCAGGGAATGAGTCCGGCCAGTGCCGGCCTGCTGGCACGGCTTCCTGATGAAACCCTTACCAATTACGAGGAAGAGAGCAAAGAGTGGATTGTACAGGGACGGGCTCTAGTGATACAATTAATAAGCGAGGTCCAGCAAAGACCTCAGCAGGCATTACTAACATTACAGGAAAAGTGGCTCGTTCATTTTAAAGATAGAAAAGAGCTGGACATTGGCCTGGATCTTCTGCTTTTTTGGTACCGTGATCTACTCTCTGTTCAGAAAGCAGGCGGAGAATTTGCTTATCCCGATCAAATGCAAAAGCTTGAATCACAAGCCCTTTCTATAACAGAACAAGAGATTGCTGCATCGATGCAGTTTATCCTGGACGCAAAACGACGTCTTCGTGCTAATGTAAATAACCAGCTTCTGATGGAGCAGTTAGTGCTTCATTTACAGGAGGGATCATAGCCTTGCATGACGTAGTAGGAGTCAGGTTTAAGAAAGCAGGCAAGATATATTACTTTTCCCCAGGTGAGTTAACGATTCCCGCTGAGGAATGGATTGTTGTAGAAACCGCCCGGGGTGTGGAATATGGGAAAGTAGTCATTGGCAATAAACAGGTTAATGAAGACGATGTCGTACTGCCTTTGAAAAAGGTGCTGCGTATCGCAGACAGCAAAGACAAAAAAGCCATGGAAGAAAATAAAACATTGTCGGAGAAGGCATTCGCAACCTGTGCGGCAAAAATTGCTGAACACAGCTTAGATATGAAGCTCGTCAATGTAGAATATACTTTCGACCGCAATAAAGTGCTTTTTTACTTTACAGCGGACGGCCGCATCGATTTTAGAAATTTAGTAAAGGATTTAGCTTCAGTGTTCCGGACCCGCATTGAACTTCGGCAGATTGGTGTACGAGATGAAGCCAAAATGCTTGGAGGTATTGGTCCCTGCGGCCGAGTGCTCTGCTGTTCCACTTTTCTCGGCGATTTTGAACCGGTCTCCATTAAAATGGCCAAAGACCAGAACCTTTCATTAAACCCGGCCAAGATTTCCGGACTGTGCGGACGCTTAATGTGCTGTCTTAAATATGAGAACGATCATTATGAGCAGGCGAAAAAAGATCTGCCTGACATTGGGCAGAAAATTGAAACACCGGAAGGCCGTGGAAAAGTAGCCGGAATTAACATACTAGAGCGGCTGGTGCAGGTTCATATTACAGAACATGAAAATGCGCTGGAATACAGCCTGGATGAATTAATGGAGCAGGGATTCATTACTCGCTGACAGCATACGGACAATTGGGGTGGGGAGGAACGTGGAGAAACGAGAAATATTTTCGCAGGTCATTCATATGGAAGAACGAATTGGCGCTTTACATGATGAGCTGGGGGAATTAAAAGAACAGCTGGCTATGCTGATTGAGGAAAATCAAGCCCTTTCCCTGGAAAATCAGCATCTGCGTAAACGTTTGGACGTAAAAGAAGAAGCCAGACTGGAAATGGAAAAGCTTCAGGTAAACAAAAAACCGAAGCGTACAAGTGTAGGCGAGGGATACGATAACCTGGCCCGCCTTTATCACGAAGGTTTTCATATCTGCAACATGCATTATGGAAGCCTTCGTACAGATGGCGATTGTTTATTCTGCTTATCCTTTCTCCAGCAAAAATAAAGAACAGGCTGTCTAAAAGTGATTTTTCACTCTTTGGGCAGTCTTTTTGTGTAAATAGATGACAGCCGGCAGTTTATTGGAATAAGGGAGTGGCCGCACGTGACAGACCAGAACGAACGAATTGATTACATAACAAAAAACCTGCAGATTATTCAAAGTGAGGACGTGTTTTCGTTTTCCATGGACGCTGTACTGCTGGCGAGGTTTGCCTGGGTGCCTATCACGCAGGGCAGTATTGTTGACTTGTGCAGCGGCAATGGAGTGATTCCTCTTGTATTATCAACAAGAAGCCGGGTGCCTATTACAGGGATAGAAATCCAGCCTCGTTTAAAAGATATGGCTGATCGGAGTATACACCTCAATCATCTCTCCGCCCAAATTCAGTGCATCGAAGCAGATGTACGGGAAACAACTGTCCCGCCGGCCCAGGCTGATCTGGTAACCTGCAACCCGCCGTACTTTGCTGCAGTCGCAGAAACGGAGTACCATAACAATCCTCATTTTGACGCCGCCCGCCATGAACGAAACGGCACTCTGCAGGATATCGTGAAGGCTGCTTCCCGTATGGTCAAGCAGAAGGGAAAAGTAGCAATGGTCCTTCGTCCGGAGCGCTTTTTGGAATTAGTGCATCTCTATCAACAGTATGGTATTGAACCAAAACGGGCGAAATGGATTCATCCGCTGGCGGACCGCCCGGCAAATATTCTGCTGCTCGAAGGAATAAAAGCAGGCCGGCCGGGTTTGACAATAGAACCCCCTTTGATTGTTTACGATGATCAGAGACAATATACAAAGGAGTTTCAGAAATATTATGAAGGAAGCGATTAAGCAGCATTATATATATATTCTTCGCTGCGCCGACCATACCTTGTATACCGGGTATACCGACAATGTAGAAAAAAGAATAGCGGCCCACGCAGCGGGAAAGGGTGCGAAGTATACGAGAGGACGAGGCCCTCTTGTTTTAATGCATCAGGAAGCATATTCAACCAAGCGGGAAGCACTGCAGAGAGAACGGGAAATTAAATCCTGGAACCGGGAGAAAAAAGAAATGTTGATTCAAAACAACAGAGGAGGTAGGCATGAAACAACAACATAGTTTTGCACAGGAAGGCGGAAGCCTGTATTTGGTTGCCACCCCGATAGGGAATTTAGAAGATATGACGTGGCGGGCCGTCCGGATTCTAAAGGAGGCGGATGTTATCTTTGCGGAGGATACGAGACAAACCAAAAAGCTCTGCTCGCATTTCGATATCCACACTCCTATGAACAGCTACCATGAGCATAACAAGCAGTACAAGGGAGAAGCCATTCTGCAGGCGCTTCATGAACAAAAAGTGGTAGCTTTAGTAAGTGATGCAGGTATGCCGCTTGTTTCCGATCCGGGTCTGGAAATTGTAAAGCAGTGTGTGGACCTCGATATACCTGTCATTCCCCTTCCCGGAGCGAATGCGGTTCTGCCTGCGCTGGCCGCGTCCGGACTGGCAGCCCAGGGATTTTACTTTTACGGATTTCTACCCAGAAAAAAGAAAGACCGTCTCGACGAACTGGCCCGGCTTTCTGAAGTTGGTGCGCCGCTGATTTTTTACGAAGCTCCCCATCGTTTGAAAGACATGCTTAAAGACATGAGCAGCGTGTGGGGAGACCGCCAGGCTTCTCTTGGAAGAGAGCTGACCAAACGCTTTGAAGAATTTACACGCGGGCGTATATCGGAACTGGCTGATTACGCTGCTTCCCACCATATAAAAGGAGAATGTTCACTCGTAGTGGAAGCGGGAAGCGGAGATCTTATGAAAAAAAACGACTGGTGGGAAGAATACAGCCTGCAAAGCCATGTGCATTATTATATAAAAGAAGGAATGACATCAAAAGAAGCGATTAAACAGGCCGCTGTGGACCGGGATATTCCCAAACGTGAAGTATATGCGGCCTATCACGAAATTCAGGGAGAATAAATAATCATTTCTTTCAAAAAAAGCGGCATCCTTTTGGATGCCGCTGCTTTATTTGGCTTTTTAGGCGTTCGTCTTGTGCTTGCTTGTATAGCTTTGAAGATCTTTCATAATTTCCTCTGCGCCTTCCGGGGAGAGAATAATTTTACCGCCGGCAAGAGAAACGTTATCATCCGATACTTCACCGGTAACTTGACAGGTCATGTTCGGCTTGTATTTTTTCAAAATAATGCGGTCATGATCCACATAGATTTCCAACGCATCTTTTTCTGCAATTTCCAGTGTGCGGCGAAGTTCTATAGGAATAACCACCCGTCCTAATTCGTCTACCTTACGTACAATACCTGTTGATTTCATAATGTTCGTCCTCCTAGGATTGAAATCTTTTTATGTCATCTTTCGACATTTTTCTCTATTTGTAACCTAAGAATACCAATGTTTAGAAACCAAGTCAAATATTTTTTACTTTGTATTATTGTAATATATAGAAATTTTTTCATATTAGTAAAATACTATTGTATCAGTGTTTAAATCAGTATTTAGAAAGTATATTTAGTTTTCTCCCCTGGTGTAATTTCCATTTACATATCCAATATAAGGATAAAAAAGAAATGATTTTATTTAAAATTGTCGAAAAAAGTCGAATGTAATCGCAGCGACCAAGATATTGACAGTGAAGGCGTTCCCCGATATATTTATTGTTGATATCCAATACAATATGAATACTGTTTTCCTGTGAAAGGATAAGTACAAAAGGACGCTGTAACAGAGAGCCGGGGGATGCTGAAAACCGGTGCAGCTGGAATTTTCGAAAATGGTCCGGGAGGAGTTTTCTCTTGAGTTTATATAAAACAAAAGAGAAACGTATGTCTGCGTTAAAGATGAGCGCTGTTTTCTGTTGAAGCAGTCCGCAGAAGCGCACCGAGCCCAGGCAGACTGCCGGGGAAATTTGGGTGGTACCGCGTGAGTAAAACTCTCGTCCCTTTGCAGGATGAGGGTTTATTTTATTTTATATAAAGAAGTTTTTCTATTGAGGAGGCCCCACGATGACAGAAAATGATAAGACGTTTTACCTGACAACGCCTATTTACTATCCAAGCGCCAAGCTTCATATCGGCCACGCCTATACGACAGTAGCAGGGGATGCTATGGCCCGTTATAAGCGGCTGCGCGGATACAACGTACGCTATTTAACGGGCACCGATGAACACGGTCAGAAGATTGAGCGCAAGGCCGAAGAAAAAGGTGTTTCCCCGCAGGAATTTGTTAATGAAGTAGTGACAGGTATTAAAGACCTCTGGGAAAAGCTTGATATTTCCTATGATGATTTTATCCGGACTACGGAATCAAGGCATAAAGAAGTAGTTCAGAAAATCTTTGAAACGCTGAAGTCAAACGGCGATATTTATCTGGACGAATATGAAGGCTGGTATTCGGTACCCGACGAAACGTTCTATACCGAGAGACAGCTTGATGATCCTATATATGAAAACGAAAAAATTGTCGGCGGGAAAAGCCCTGACAGCGGCCACGCCGTAGAATGGGTGAGAGAACGCTCCTACTTTTTCCGGATGAGCCGCTACGCCGACCGGCTTTTAAAGTACTATGAGGAAAATCCTGAATTTATCCAGCCGGAGTCGCGGAAAAACGAAATGATTAATAACTTTATTAAACCGGGGCTCGAAGACCTCGCTGTTTCCCGTACCGCATTTAAATGGGGGATTCCGGTAGAAAGCGATCCGGAGCATGTCGTTTATGTATGGATAGATGCTTTATCCAACTATATTACATCGCTTGGCTACAGTACGGATCAGGACGCGGATTATCAGAAATTCTGGCCGGCGGATGTGCATATTGTCGGGAAAGAAATCGTACGTTTTCATACGATATACTGGCCGATTATGCTGATGGCACTCGATCTGCCGCTTCCAAAGAAAGTATTCGGCCATGGCTGGCTGTTGATGAAAGATGGAAAAATGTCGAAATCCAAAGGGAACGTCGTTGATCCGATTCCATTGATAGAGCGCTATGGACTTGATGCTCTCCGCTATTACCTGCTGCGTGAAGTGCCGTTTGGATCCGATGGTGTATTTACGCCGGAGGGCTTCGTAGACCGCATCAATTACGATTTGGCCAACGACCTGGGAAATCTTCTTAACCGTACCGTAGCTATGGTTAACAAATACAAAGGCGGAACGCTGCCGGCTTATTTAAAAGATGCAACGCCATTTGACGCTTCTCTTGTCGATCTTGTCGAAGCGACAGTGGTTAAGGTGGAAGACGCAATGGAGGATATGGAATTCTCTGTAGCCTTGACGGCCATCTGGCAGCTGGTAAGCCGCACGAATAAATATATCGATGAAACACAGCCATGGGTGCTCGCAAAAAACGAAGAACATGCTGAACAGCTTGGGGCGGTTCTTTATCATTTAGCAGAATCGCTGCGCCATATATCTATTATGATTCAGCCATTCATGACAAAAACACCGCAGAAAATGTGGGAACAGCTTGGCATTCAAAAAGAAGACACCACATGGGAATCCCTGCATAGTTTTGGAGTGCTTTCTGAAGGCACTACCGTTGTTAAAAAGGGCACACCGGTATTCCCGAGACTCGATTATAAAGAAGAAGTAACCCACATTATTGAAGATATGGGGGGCGTAGCAAAGAAGAAGAATCTGAACCGGCCGAGGAAGAAGACACACAGGAGAGCGAAAGTAATGAAATTACAATAGATGAATTTCATAAAGTGGAGCTCAAAGTCGCTGAAGTAACAGCGGCCGAACCGGTGAAAAAAGCGGATAAGCTCTTAAAGATCCAGCTCGAACTGGGCGGGGAGTCAAGGCAGGTTGTCTCTGGTATTGCCGAACATTATACACCTGAAGAACTGGTAGGACGCAAAGTAATCTGTGTTACGAACCTAAAACCTGTGAAGCTTCGCGGCGAATGGTCGCAGGGGATGATTCTTGCTGCCTCCAAAGGAAAGAAACTGACGCTTGCCACTGTAGCGGATTCTCTTCCCAACGGTTCCGTCGTAAATTAAATCGAAGTGAAAAGGCAGGCTCCGGCCTGCCTTTTTTATAAGGAGGATACACGTATGCTGTTTGATACTCACGTGCATTTAAATGTAGAACAATTTGATGAAGATGTAGAAGAAGTGATAGAGCGCGCAAAAAAAGCCGGCGTAGAATGGATGAATGTAATTGGTTTCGATCGTCCTACTATTAGAAGGGCGATTGAACTAGCAGAAACCTATGAATTTATTTATGCGACCGTCGGCTGGCACCCGGTAGATGCTATAGATATGACAGAGGAGGATCTGCGCTGGATTGAAGAACTTGCTTCCCATCCTAAAGTGATTGCCCTTGGTGAAATGGGATTGGATTATCATTGGGATAAATCGCCGGCAGACATTCAAAAAGAAGTATTTCGAAAGCAGATCCGTCTCGCCCAGAAAGTAAATCTTCCAATTGTCATTCACGACCGCGAAGCGCATGAAGATGTCGTGGCGATGCTGCAGGAAGAACAGGCAGAAAAAACCGGCGGCATTATGCACTGCTTCGGAGGCGATGCAGAAATGGCCGCCAAGTGTCTGGACATGAATTTTTATATTTCCTTTGGAGGACCGGTAACGTTCAAAAACGCCAAACTGCCAAAAGAAGTAGCGGCAGGCGTACCGATGGACCGGATTCTAATAGAAACAGACTGCCCGTTTCTGGCGCCGCACCCTTACCGGGGCAAGCGAAATGAGCCATCCTATGTAACGCTTATCGCAGATAAAATCGCTGAGCTTAAAGGGATGGAGCCTGAAGCGTTTTATGCCCGGACTACAGCTAATGCCAGACGCCTATTTCGATTGGAAGACAAATAAATGCTTCGTATCAAAGAATGTATTGTCGTGGAAGGAAAAGATGATACAGCTGCTGTAAAACGAGCGGTTGAAGCTGACACCATTGAAACAAACGGCTCCGCAATTGGAGAATCCGTCCTGCAGCGCATAGAGCTGGCAAATGAACGTCGCGGTGTTATCATTTTTACGGATCCGGATACGCCGGGAGAACGAATCCGGCGGATCGTAAGTGAACGTGTTCCCGGCTGTAAACATGCCTTCATTACAAAAACAATGGCAGCTTCCAAATTTAAAGGCAGCCTCGGCATTGAACATGCTTCTCCGGAAGATATTCAGGCGGCGCTTTCTGCTGTACGGGAGGATTACGGAAGCAGCCGGCCGGAAACGGATATTTCACATGGAGACCTTATTGCAGCCGGGCTTCTTGCCGGTCCTCATGCGAAAAGACGGCGGGAGAAAATGGGAGAAAAATTAAAAATCGGCTATGCGAATGGAAAACAATTTCAAAAGAGGCTGGTCATTTTTCAGATCCGGAAAGAAGAATTCGCCAAAGCAATGAAGGAAGTATTAGAGGAGGAAGATCGAGGTGTCTAAAGATATTGCCACACCTACACGAACAAAAGAAATACTGGAAAAATACGGCTTCTCTTTTAAGAAGAGTCTCGGCCAGAACTTCTTAATAGACACAAATATCCTGCAGCATATTGTAAAGGCTTCGGGAATGGGTGCAGAGGATGCAGTCATAGAAATTGGGCCGGGGATTGGTGCACTTACAGAACAGCTTGCAAAAGCGGCCGGCCGGGTCGAAGCATTCGAAATTGACCGCCGTCTGCTGCCAATCTTAGCTGATACGTTAAAACCCTATCCTCATGTAACTGTACATCATCAGGATATTCTTCAGGCTGACCTGCGTCCGCTTCTCGAAGAGCTCCGGATGTCGGGAAAAACAGCCGTAGTCGGCAATCTGCCGTATTATGTCACCACTCCTATTTTAATGGGGCTGCTGGAACAAAAACTGCCGGTGGACCGGATTGTTATTATGATCCAAAAGGAAGTGGCTGAGCGGATAGCAGCCTTCCCAGGTTCTAAAGCGTATGGATCCCTTTCTATCGCAGCCCAGTATTATGCAGAGGTCACGCAGGAACTCGTAGTACCAAGAACGGTATTTATGCCAAAGCCTAATGTGGATTCTGCCATCCTGCGGCTGGACGTGCGCAGCGAACCACCGGTGGAAGTAAGGGATGAAACTTTCTTTTTCACACTGGTGCGCGGGGCATTTACCCAGCGCAGGAAGACGCTTTGGAATAATGTACAGAACAGCGTGATGGATAAAACGTATAAAGAAGAGCTCCAGAATCTTTTTTCCGAAATTGATATTGATCCCATCAGACGGGCAGAAACACTCTCTATAGAAGAGTTTGCCCTATTGAGCAACCGGATGTATCCAATGTGGAAGAACATGCAGGAAAAAGCGGAATAGAGGGCACGAGCCGCGCTTTAACCTGCAGAATGAAGCCGTATTTTCTTCTTTTTAATTCTTCAAATTAAATCGTTGACATGCTCCAGACATCCTTGATATAATCATAAATTTACTTGACATAATCGTTCACTGGTGGTACACTATTGTATGAGTGAGGTGGATCTTAGACAATGGGAAAAACACTGGTAGAAATTAAAGAGTCGCTAGATGCAAAGGTCGGTAAAAAAGTCACGGTTATTGCTAATGGAGGAAGAAAGAAAACGATCGAACGATCCGGTTTTCTGGAAGAAACATACCCTTCTGTTTTTATTGTGAAGCTTGACAAGGAAAAGCATCACGTGGAAAGAATTTCTTACAGTTACACAGATGTACTCACGAAAACCGTTCAGCTTTTTCTTCCAGAAGAAGAAGTATTAGTTGAAAAAATGTAATTGCAGCCTTCACCACATATGAATGAAAAGTGCGTCTCCTTATAATAAGGTGCGCACCAAAAGGCCCCGGCAGAAAAGATTTTTCTGTCAGAGCCTTTTTTTTGTACATAAAATAATTACGGTCTAAAAAAAGTCCCGGCTGATCTTCTGCGGGCGTAAACTGTACATACAGGATGTTTTCAACTAAAATATACAGAGATAATGATGCGGCAGATGCAAAGGCTGCTATCAGCGGCTGAAGACAGAGAAGGAGAATGTTAGGTGAAACGATCAATTAAAGCACCTGCGAAAATTAACTTGAGCCTGGATGTGCTTCATAAGCGCGAAGACGGGTTTCATGAAGTGGAAATGGTTATGGCCCAAGTGGATTTAGCAGATCGTCTGGATTTTACGCTGCGTACCGACGGTAAAATTACCGTAGAAATGTCTGAAGGCTTTCTTCCTGTGGATCACCGGAATTTTGCTTATCAGGCGGCGCGGCTTCTGCAGAAAAAGTATAAGGTAAAAAGCGGTCTTCATATTTATATACATAAATATATTCCCGTAGCGGCGGGACTTGCAGGAGGCAGCAGTGATGCAGCAGCTGCGCTTAAAGGCGCCAATGAAATGTGGGGGCTGGGTCTCTCTATAGAAGAACTTGCCGTTTATGCTGCAGAAATCGGTTCTGATGTGGCATTTTGTGTTTACGGGGGGACGGCACTGGCTACAGGACGGGGTGAAAAAATCAGGCTCCTGCCGGCACCCCCTCCGTGCTGGGTGATTTTAGCAAAACCGCCTATTGGTGTATCAACAGGAGACATTTATAAAAAAGTAGACGCGGGAAAAAAACGAAAGCCTGCGAGCCCTTCTATTGTAAAAGCGCTTGAAGCTGGAAGCTTTACCGATGTGTGTGCCAACTTAAACAACGTGCTGGAAGAAGTGACGCTGCCTATGTATCCCGAGGTTACACGAATTAAAGAACGGATGCTTGATTCAGGTGCGGACGCCGCATTAATGAGCGGGAGCGGACCGACTGTGTTTGGCCTGATTGAAAAGGAAGCCAAGGTGCACCGTGTATACAATGCCCTTAGAGGGTTCTGCGACCAGGTTTATGCAGTACGGATGATTCGTCATGAGGAATAGGCTTGATTAAATCCGTATATTAATGATATATTTTGGGTATAATATTCGGATTTGATACGGAGGTTTACATGAAAAAATGGAAACGAAGCGGACGGCTTGTAGATATGACACACTTTTTAAAAGAACATCCTCACCAGCTCGTATCACTAAGTTATTTTTCAGATCGGTATGATTCAGCCAAGTCTTCTATCAGTGAAGATTTGACTATTGTTAAAGAGGTATTCGAAGAACAGGGGATTGGTTCCCTACTTACAGTAGCCGGAGCGAGCGGTGGAGTAAAATACATACCAAAAATTCAGGGTGCGGAAGCAGCTGACCTGGTACAGAATATCTGCGAAAAACTGGAGGACAAAGAACGCCTTCTTCCGGGTGGATATTTGTATATGATGGATATTCTCGGAAAGCCCCAGCTTATGAAAGAAATCGGGCGCCTGTTTGCTACAGTATTTGCAGGACAGAAAATTGACTCCGTGATGACAGTAGCAATGAAAGGGATTCCCCTTGCCTATGCCATTGCTTCCCATTTGAATGTGCCGGTAAGTGTTGTGAGACGCGATCACCGGGTGACAGAAGGCTCTATGGTAAGTATTAACTATGTATCCGGGTCAGCCAAGCGTATACAGACGATGTCTCTAGCCAGGCGGAGCCTTCAGGAAGGTGCCCGGGTTTTAATTGTAGATGATTTCATGAAAGCGGGCGGAACTGCCCGGGGTATGATGGATCTGTTAAGTGAATTTAAAGCAGAAGTTGTTGGTATCGGCGTGCTCGTAGAAGCAGAAGACGTAGAAGAGCGTCTAGTTGATGATTATGTTTCCATTGCAAGGCTTGCAGATGTAAATAACCAGCAGAAGCAGGTAAAAGCAGAGCCCGGCAATATTATGAATAAATTAACTATGGAGGAATAATACATGAAAAAAGTATTTACAAAAAATGCTCCCGAAGCTATCGGACCGTACTCGCAGGGAATTATTGTGAACAATTTATTTTACAGCTCCGGACAGATCCCGCTTCAGGCAGATGGGGAACTTTTGGAAGGAAACGTGCAGGAGCAGACGCATCAGGTATTTAAAAATCTGCAGGCGGTTCTGGCCGAGGCCGGTGCTTCTCTGGATACGGTTATAAAAGCAACGGTATTTATTAAAAATATGGACGAATTTCCTTTGATTAATGAAGTGTACGGAGAATACTTTAGTGAACATCAGCCTGCACGCTCCTGTGTAGAAGTAGCGAGGCTTCCTAAAGATGTACTGATCGAAATAGAAGTTATTGCGTTAGTTAATGCCTGAAAAAACAATGAAACAATGCCTTAGCTCTCTTTCTTATTAAAAGAAAGAGGGCTTTTTTACCATCATTTTCTAAAAATTTAATTTTTTTAGAAGGACTATCTTTTCTTTTGTTGAATGTAGCTGATATACATCTTAAACAAAAAGGGGGTGGAGCAGATGGAAGTAACCGATGTGAGACTTCGCTGTGTGAAAACAGAGGGGCGCATGCGCGCTATTGCATCTATAACATTGGATGGGGAATTTGTGATCCATGATATACGGGTCATAGACGGCAACAATGGCTATTTTGTAGCAATGCCCAGCAAACGTACTCCCGATGGAGAATTTAGGGATATTGCCCACCCGATTTCTACAGGGGCACGGGAAAAAATACAGCAGGCGGTCCTGCAGGAGTACAGCCGCCAAAAAGAAATTGATTCAACGGAGTGGGAAAAAGAAGCCCAGACCCCGCTGTAACATGGTATACTTATTGAAGTAATGTACGGCTCTGCAGCAGGCAGGGTCGTTTTTTTACGTAATCAATTAGGGAATAAGGCAGAGAAAGCATTGCAGAATAATGAGACTTTCTCCGCCTGTCTTGAAATAAAGCGCCTTTTAGGATATATTCGTTATGGAAAATCGGATACTTGGAGGATGAATAATGAATAAACGCTATGCTGTTATTTTAGCTGCCGGAAAAGGAACACGGATGAAATCGGAATTATATAAAGTGCTGCATCCTGTCTGCGGAAAACCAATGGTAGAGCATGTAGTAGACCAGGTAGCCGAAACAGGCACAGAAAATATCGTTACGGTAACCGGTCACGGAGCGGAAATGGTAAAAGAGCATCTTGGAAACCGTTCGTCTTATGTGCTGCAGGAAGAGCAGCTGGGCACAGGCCATGCTGTTATGCAGGCAGAAGAGCTGCTGGGCAATAAAGAGGGCGTAACGATCGTGCTTTGCGGAGATACTCCGTTAATCAGCTCTGAAACGATGGAAGCGTTGTTTGCCCATCATCAGGAAACAGGCGCAAAAGCGACCGTATTAACAGCCGCTACAGAAAATCCCTCCGGATACGGCCGTGTCGTTCGGGAAGAGGAAACTGGAAACGTACTGCGCGTCGTGGAACAAAAAGACGCTTCGAAAGCAGAGCTTGCGATTGGAGAAATCAATACCGGAACGTACTGCTTTGATAACGAAACGCTGTTCCGCGTCCTAAAGCAGGTAGGCAATGATAACGTGCAGGGGGAGTATTACCTTCCTGATGTAATCGGTATATTGAAAGAAGAAGGGGAAGTCGTATCTGCCTGGCAGACACCGGATTTCTCGGAAACTCTCGGTGTGAATGACCGAGTTGCCCTGGCGGAAGCAGAGCAGACCATGAAGCGTAGAATTAATACCTACTGGATGCGCCAGGGAGTTACATTTATTGATGATGCACAAACCTATGTTTCCGCAGACGCTGTCATCGGAAGAGACACGGTGCTGTACCCGGGAACAATCCTAAATGGCCATGTAACGATTGGAAGCAAATGTACAATCGGTCCCCACACAGAGATCTCCGACAGCGCTGTAGGCAGCGAAACGGTAATCAGGCATTCTGTGGTTTCCGAAAGTGAAGTGGGAAGCAGTGTCAATATCGGTCCGTTTGCGCACATCCGCCCAGCCTCTGTTCTTGCAGACGAGGTGAAAGTAGGCAACTTCGTGGAAGTGAAGAAAGCCTCGTTCGGTAAAGGAAGCAAAGCTTCGCATTTAAGTTATATTGGCGACGCAGAAATCGGAAGCGGAGTAAACCTTGGCTGTGGCTCCATTACTGTCAATTACGATGGGAAAAAGAAATACTTGACGAAGGTGCAAGACGGGGCTTTTGTAGGCTGCAACGCCAACTTAATAGCACCTGTTACCATCGGTGAGAATGCGGTTATAGCAGCCGGTTCCACTATTACCGAAGATGTGCCGAGCCAGTCTCTTTCCATAGCCCGTTCCCGTCAGACAAACAAAGAAAATTATATAAAATAAGCAGCACAGGCCTGGATTTTAAAATGTTAACGGAGGGAAATTTACTAATGCCAACCTATGAAGATCCATATTTAAAGCTTTTTACCTTAAATTCCAACCCCGCTCTTGCTGAAGAGATCAGCAGAAAAATAGGGGTGCCGATGGGGAAAAGCTCTGTTAAACGCTTCAGCGACGGAGAAGTGCAGATGAATATTGAAGAAAGCATCCGCGGATGCGATGTTTTCCTTGTTCAATCTACTTCTGACCCGGCCAACGAACATCTTATGGAACTGCTTATTATGATTGATGCAATGAAGCGGGCTTCTGCGCATACGATAAATGTTGTCATTCCATATATGGATATGCGCGCCAGGATCGCAAGGCGCGTTCAAGAGAACCTATTACCTCGAAGCTGGTAGCAAACCTTCTTGAAACAGCCGGCGCTACACGCGTATTGAGTGTGGATCTTCACGCTACCCAAATTCAGGGTTTCTTTGATATTCCGGTCGACCAGCTGCTTGGAGAGCCGATTCTTTCCCACCATTTCGAGCAGAAAGGCCTTGAAGATGTTGTGATCGTATCGCCTGACCATGGCGGCGTGGTACGAGCCAGAAAAATGGCGGATCGAATGAAAGCACCGATTGCTATTATCGATAAGCGCCGTCCAAAGCCGAACGTCTCTGAAGTAATGAATATTGTAGGGGAAGTTCAGGGAAAAACAGCTATTATTATTGATGATATTATTGATACAGCAGGAACAATGACGCTGGCTGCGGATGCGCTGATCGAAGCAGGGGCTAAAGAAGTTTATGCATGCAGCACGCATCCTGTATTATCCGGACCGGCTATTGAGCGTATTGAAAATTCGCAGATAAAAGAACTTGTGGTAACAAATACTATCGTTCTTCCGGAAGAAAAGAAAATTGATAAAATTACACAGCTGTCAGTTGCTCCATTAATGGGTGAAGCGATTATACGCGTCCACGAACACGCATCTGTCAGCACATTGTTTGAATAAGTATCCTGCGGGCAGGGACTTGCTTTTTCTAAAAAAGACTGGTATAATCTCGTCTCAAGTGGGTAAAAAAATATTAACCCCTGCGAAGACAATCTAAATGAGGTGAAAGAAGCATGGCTACAGTACTAAAAGCCGAGAAGCGCACGGATCTCAGAACTTCTGAGAACAAATCATTGCGCCGCAACGGGCAGGTACCGGCCGTTCTTTACGGAAAGACAACCGAAAGCACAGCAGTTTCAGTGCATAGTGTTGGTTTTAAAAAACTATTCGTGAAGTAGGACGTAACGGTATCATCGATCTAGAAGTAGAAGGCGGAAAGAAACATCAGGTTATTGCACATGACGTGCAAATTGACCGCATCAAGGATCAGATTCTTCACATGACTTCTTTGCAGTCGATATGAAATCTGAAATGGAAGCAGAAGTTTCCGTTAATCTTGTTGGGAAGCACCAGGAGAAAAAGACGGCGGCGTTGTATCAAACCTATTGTTCACTTTGACAGTAAGTGCACTGCCAGCTGACATTCCTGAAGAAATCACTGTTGATATTTCCGAGCTTAACATCGGTGACTCTATTTCTGTAGAAGATGTGCAGACATCCGGCAAATTTGAAATTATCAATGAGCCGACAGAAACAGTTGTTACAGTAGTAATGCCGGATATCGAAGAAGAGCCTGAGGAAGACGATGAAGAGCAGGAGCCGGAAGTAATCGGTGAAGAGAGCGACGATTCCGAAGGAACAGATGAAGAGAAGAAATCCGAATAATAAGCAGCAGTAAAAAGGTATAACCGTCACAGGTTATGCCTTTTTACCACTTATTTTAATAAGAAAGGTGCAGACAGCGTTTAAGAGAACTTAGCCGCTGTCTGCGCTTTTCTGGACGCAGAAATGAAAGGAAGAATTCAACGATGAAAATCATAGCCGGTCTGGGGAATCCAGGCAAAACATACGATCAGACAAGACATAATATTGGATTTGATGCAGTAGACAAGCTGGCCGCCCGTCTAGGTCTTCAGTGGGTGAAAAACAAAAAATTATTCCTTTCCTGCGAAACCATTGCCAACGGGGAGAAAATGCTTCTTATAAAACCGCTGACGTATATGAATTTATCAGGAGAAGCGATTGCACCTATGATGAACTATTATGATGTACCGCCGGAAAATCTGGTTGTGCTTTATGATGACCTTGACCTCGAACCCGGCACGATCCGTCTCCGTCAAAAAGGAGGCCACGGAGGTCATAACGGCATCCGCTCTATTATTGATCACTTAGGTACTAAAGAGTTTAATCGCGTCCGTATCGGAGTAGGAAGGCCGGCTCCGGGTGTTTCCGTTGTGAACCACGTTCTCGGCCGCTTTGCTCCGGACGAAAAAGATAGAGTTCAGGAAGCATCCGAACAGGCGGCTAAAGCAGCCGAAGCATGGATGTCTAATACATTTAACGAAGTAATGAATACATTTAATCAAAAAGCCTGAAGCCTGCCGGCTGTTAACGCTCCGGGAAACATTGTAAACTATAAATAATAATATGCATCAGCTGATACAGAACCAGGGTTCGAAACAAGGAGGATACATGTTATGAAGGGATTAATCAATGCCCTCGCAGGAAATGAAGAAATGCAGAAGGTAGTTAAAGGAATTAAAGATGGGGCCGGCGAACAGCTTGTAGCCGGGCTGAGTGGTTCAGCCCGGGCTTTTGCTATGTCTTATATTAAGCAGTCCGTTGACTACCCACAGCTGATTATTACGCACACCCTGCTGCAGGCCCAAAAGATATACGACGATTTACTGGAGCTCATGAACACAGATGTTTATTTATATCCTGTAAACGAACTGATTTCATCTGAGATTGCTACAGCCAGTCCGGAAATGAGAGCACAGCGGATTGATATACTCAACAAGCTTGCTTCAAGCACCTTTACAGGCGTTGTCATTGTGCCGGTGTCCGGAGCCAAGCGGCTGCTCCCGCCGGTGGACGTGTGGCAGGAAGCAAGTATTTCCCTTCGTCCCGGAGAAGATTTAAACATAGATTCCTTTATTGCCAGACTTATTTCTCTTGGGTATCAGCGGACTACCATGGTGTCCGCACCCGGTGAATTCAGCGTGCGCGGAGGCATTATTGACACCTATTCTTTGACAGAGGAGTACCCGGTGCGTATTGAACTGTTTGATACCGAGGTAGATTCCCTGCGCTATTTTCATGCCGAAGATCAGCGTTCCCTGAATCAAATTCAGGAAATCACGATAGGTCCCGCAGAGGAAACCATTCTTTATGCCCACCATTTTGAAAAAGCAGCCTCCCGTCTCGAACGGGTATGAAAAAGGCTATTCAAACCGTGAAAAATAATGAAGTAAAAAGACAAGCTTCATGAACATCTTTTTATGAAAAAGAACAGCTGGAGCAGGGAAGCCGGTTTCAGGGCATTTATAAATATACGGAATATTTTTACGAAAAGCCGGCTACGCTGCTGTCTTATTTTCCGGAAGACACGATCGTATTTATGGATGAAATCAGCAGGGTTCAGGAAATGGCAGAACGATTGGATGAGGAAGAAGCTGAGTGGAAAACGGCAGTGCTGGAGCAGGGAGAGCTGCCGCTCGATCTTTCTTTATCCCTGCCTTTTCATCAACTCTTTACAGAGAAAAAATGGCCGCGGATTCATTTTTCTTTATTTTTACGATCGCTGCCGTCTTCACAGCCAAGCTCGACCACGAGTATCTCCTGTAAGCCGATGCAGCCGTTTCACGGGCAGATGCCGGCATTGAAAACAGAGGTGGACCGCTGGGTCAAAGCAGATTATCAAGTCGTTTTTTTGGCCAGTGATGAAGACCGGGCCCAGCGCCTGCAAAATATTTTATCCGACTATGAAGTTGATACAGACCGAAGCGGATTCGACGGGCCTTTTTCGACAGAACGGGCTTCTGTCGTAATCGGCCAGCTGAGCAGCGGTTTTGAGCTGCCCGCAGAGAAAATAGCGATTATTACAGAGCAGGAAACCTTCACTAAAAAAGTAAACCGCCACAAAAAAGGCAGAAGCTTTCCAACGCGGAAAGAATTAAAAGCTATTCCGATTTAAAAATCGGCGATCTGGTCGTTCATGTGAATCACGGCATTGGAAAATACCTTGGCATTGAAACGCTGGAAGTAGGAGGTATTCATAAAGATTATTTGAATGTATCTTACGCCGGCAATGACAAACTGTATGTTCCTGTTGAACAAATTGACCAGGTGCAGAAATATGTAGGTGCAGAAGATAAAAATCCAAAAATTTATGCGCTCGGCGGCAGTGACTGGAAAAAAGTCAAACGCAAAGTCCAGTCTTCTGTTGAAGACATCGCAGATGACCTGATCAAGCTGTATGCGGAAAGAGAAGCCTCAAAAGGTCATGCATTTTCCCCAAGCGAAAAGGAAGAAACGCTGTTTGCTACCTCCTTCCCTTACCAGGAAACCGAAGACCAGGTAAAGGCTATCCAGGAAATCAAGGAAGATATGGAGCGCGAGCGTCCGATGGACCGGCTTCTGTGCGGGGACGTAGGCTATGGAAAAACAGAAGTAGTTCCGTGCTGCATTCAAGGCCATTGCTGATGGAAAGCAGGTGGCGCTTTTAGTACCTACGACTATACTCGCGCAGCAGCACTATGAAACGATTGCAGAGCGATTTGCTGAACATCCGATTAATATAGGCCTCTTAAGCCGTTTCCGGACAAGAAAGCAGCAGACGGAAGCCTTGAAATCGCTGAAAGAAGGCGGCGTGGATATGATTATTGGTACGCACCGCGTTCTTTCCAAAGACGTTGTCTTTAAAGATCTCGGCCTTCTGATCGTCGATGAAGAGCAGCGTTTCGGTGTAACGCACAAAGAAAAAAATTAAACAGTTAAAAGCTAATGTCGATGTGCTGACGCTTACGGCTACCCCGATCCCGAGAACGCTGCATATGTCGATGCTTGGCGTACGTGATCTTTCCCTTATTGAAACGCCGCCGGAAAACCGTTTTCCTGTACAGACGTATGTGCTGGAATACAACGCGGGACTGGTAAAAGAAGCGGTAGAACGGGAATTAAGTCGCGGCGGCCAGGTGTATTTCCTTCATAACAGAGTAGAGAATATCAGCCGGGTAGCAGAACAGATTTCTATGCTGGTGCCGGAAGCGGAAGTCGCTTATGCGCACGGGCAGATGAATGAACAGGAACTGGAATCGGTTATGATCGACTTTTTAGAAGGTAACAAGGATGTGCTTGTAACGACAACTATTATTGAAACAGGAGTGGATATTCCAAACGTCAATACGCTGATTATTTCAGATGCTGACCGGATGGGTCTGTCCCAGCTCTATCAGATCCGGGGTCGTGTCGGACGCTCCAACCGGGTGGCCTACGCCTATTTTACGTATCAGCGGGATAAAGTGCTGACAGAGGTAGCTGAAAAGCGGCTGCAGTCCATTAAAGAGTTCACAGAACTTGGTTCCGGGTTTAAAATCGCGATGCGCGATCTTTCTATCCGCGGCGCCGGAAATCTTCTCGGCTCCCAGCAGCACGGCTATATTGAGTCGGTAGGATTTGATTTATATTCACAGATGCTCAAAGAGGCAATTGATGAGCGGAGATCGGTGCACCTAAGCCAAAGCCGCCTGAAATTGAAATGGATGTAAAAGTAGACGCCTACATTCCAGAAAGCTATATTAATGACTCCAAGCAGAAAATTGAAATGTACAAGCGTTTCAAAGGAATCGAAACACCGGAAGACCTGCAGGACCTGCAGGATGAGATGATCGACCGGTTTGGGGATTATCCAAGAGAAACAGAAGATTTATTTGCCGTATCCCGCATTAAGCTTCTTGCAGCAAAAGAAGGGCGGAGGCGATTACGCAGGAAGGCAGAAAAATCAATCTGCTCGTTACAGAAGAGGTCAGCCGGCAGGTTGATGGAGCCAAGTTATTTGAAGTGGTGAATGAATACGGAAAAGCTATTGGTATAGGCACGAACGGCGCCAAAATAAAGCTTGCCGTTTACATGGACCGCCTGGGGGAAGTCTTTCCTGAATGTGATTGAAGAACTGCTCAAACAGCTTCCTCACACAAAAAAAGAAGACGAAGCCATCGTGAAATAAATAGAAGGTCTCTGCTGAAGAGCAGAGGCTTTTTTTATGAAGGCAGCAGCAGGTACAGGGGCGCCGTATGCTATACTGGGAACGGAAAAGGAGCGAATGCAATGGAAGAAAAGAGCCCGGGCCGGAAAATTTGGGCAGGTGCTTTGTTTATATCCGGGGCCGCTGTTATAGGAAAAGTACTGAGTTCATTATATAGAGTGCCGTATCAAAATATGACAGGAGACCTGGGGTATTACGTATATCAGCAGGTATATCCTTTATACGGTGCCGCGATGGTCATAGCTATGTACGGATTTCCGGTGATTATTTCCAAAATGATCGTTGATGCAAGAGTGGATAAAGGAATGCAGGAAGCAAAAGAGACAGCCTGGTCGGCTTTTTATATTCTGTCTCTGCTTTTTACTGTTCTTTTTGTATTGTTTTACATCGGCGCAGAGACTATTGCTCTGTTTATGGGGGACGCCGAACTTGCGGGGGCTCTCAGGACCATGTCTTACGTTCTGCTGACGGTGCCGGTTCTTTCTGTAGTGAGAGGGTACTTTCAGGGAATGAATCAAATGGAACCTACTGCTTATTCGCATGTGGCCGAAAAATTTATCAGAGTGGCGGGGATTTTGGTATTTGCCTGGCTTGCTGTAACGTTTGGCAATGGAGCATATGATGCCGGGGAAGGAGCCTCGGCAGGGTCGGTATTGGGAAGTGTCGTAAGCGTGCTGGTGCTGATCTGGTTATTGGGTAAAAATAGAAAAAAAACCGGGCTGCAGCCGATGTCGCACAAAAATGCAGTACATAGAATGCCGGAGCATACGAAAGTGCTTCTTACGCAGGGACTTGTTGTATGCCTCGGATCGCTTTTGTTTATTTTGTATCAAATGATTGATGCGTTTACGGTAGTCCGGATACTGCAGATGAACGGAGCAGTTGGAGAAGAAGCGATGATAGCAAAAGGGGTCTTCGACCGGGGCCAGCCTCTGCTTCAGTTTGGTACGGTTATTGCCTCCTCTTTTGCCATGGTGCTGGTTCCGCTTCTTCAGGAAGAAAGAATAAAAGGAAAAGCTGCCGCCGCTCGTTATTACGCCGCCTTAATGATGAAAGTCAGCTTTTTAATGGGGGCCGCCGCTGCAGGCGGGATGATTATTTTAGCGGAGCCTATTAATATTATGTTGTTTACCAATGACAATGGAACCGGGGTGCTGCGTACCTTGTCTGCGGCTCTGGTTATGAGTGGAACGGTAATGATTTCAGCCGCTGTTCTGCAGGGAAATGGTTTTTTTAGAATCCCTGCTATTTCACTTGCAGCAGGGTTTGTAGTAAAGCTTATCTGTAATATGCTTCTAATCCCCTTGCTGGAAACACATGGAGCCGCCATAGGGACAGTAGCCGGTCTGGGGGTTACGGCTGCCGTTAACATATACTGGATTTACCGAAAAAACATGATCGATGTCTTTTCGATAGGGTGGCTTGGAAAAGCATCAGCGGCACTCGCCGGCATGAGCCTGTTTCTTTATTTTCTAATGACCGTCGGAGAAGAGCTTATGCATGGGGAAAATCGGCTGCTGGCTGCCGGCTTCACGTTGATAACCTGTGCTGCAGGAGGGGTATTATTTTTATGCCTTACGGCGATGATGCAGGTTATTACAAAAGAAGAACAAAAAATGCTTCCAGGAGTAAAAAAACTACAGTCATTACGAAAGGGGGAAACCAGTAGCATGAAATATATTACGATTATCGGCCTCGGAGCCGGAGAGGCAGACCAGATGAGTTTTGGCGTGTATAAACAGCTGCGCGGGGCTGAACATGTATACCTGCGGACGAAAGAGCATCCGGCTGTTGCCATGCTTGAGGAAGAGGGTATTGCCTTTCAAAGTTTTGACCATATTTATGAAGCAAATAACCAATTTGGAAATGTATATGCCCAGATTGTAGAAAAACTGCTTGAGGTAGATGAAGAGGCATTTATTTATGCTGTTCCGGTCACCCGCTTGTAGCCGAAGAGACGGTGCAGCGTTTAATAGAAGAAGAAAAAAAGGGCACCATACAGCTTCGTATTCAGGGAGGCCAGAGCTTTCTGGATCCTGCCTTTTCGGCACTCCGGGTCGATCCCAATGATGGCTTTCAACTGCTGGATGCAACAGCTCTTGTACCGGAGCAGCTTATGCTGACCCAGCATATACTTATTTCGCAGGTGTATGACCAGATGAGTGCCTCTAATACAAAGCTCACTCTAATGGAAAAATATCCGGACGATTATGAGGTGACGCTCGTTACGGCTGCAGGAACATCGGAGGAAAAACTGGAAACATTTCCGCTGTTTGAACTGGACCGCCGCACCGGGATCAGCAATTTAACAGCGCTTTACGTGCCGCCGATAAAAGAAGAGGCTCTTTTATACCGGGAATTTGGAAAGTTAAAAGAAATTATCAGCACCCTCCGCGGCCCGGGCGGATGCCCATGGGATCAAAAGCAGACACATGCCTCACTAAAGAGGTACTTGATTGAAGAAGCGTACGAGGTGATTGATGCTGTAGATGAAGAGGATGGCGAGCATCTTCAGGAAGAACTGGGCGATGTGCTTCTGCAGGTTATGCTTCATGCGCGTATTGCAGAAGAGGAAGGTTTTTTTTCCATAGAAGACATTGTAGGGACGCTTAATGAAAAAATGATCCGCCGCCATCCTCATGTTTTTGGAGATATTCAGGCAGAAACAAGTGAAGAAGTAAACCGGAATTGGGAAAAAATTAAGCAGGGGGAGCGCGCGGGCTCGGACAAAGAAACAGGCAGCCTGGATGTTCCCGTTTCTTTTCCAGCATTGATGAGGTCGGCCGAGCTTCAAAAGCAGGCCGCAAAGCATGGAAGACCGTGGAAGGAAGAGCCTCTTCTTTGGGAAATGGTTGAAACAGAATTGCAGGAGTGGAAAGAAGCACTTCAGGGTACGGATAAAGAACAGCAGAAAGAGGCGTTTGGCAGCGTGCTTTTTGTGCTTGTGAATATAGCTAACCATCATAAGCTTCACCCGGAAGAATCGCTTCATACAGCTAATCGGAAATTTGAGCAGCGGTATGGGACGGAGAACGGAAAATAAGGGAGAGTATAATAATGAGAATAGATAAATTTCTAAAAGTATCCCGATTGATTAAGCGGAGAACGCTGGCTAAAGAAGTGGCGGCGCAGGGAAGGATTAAAGTGAACGGACATCAGGCGAAAGCAGGAACGGAAGTAAAGCCCGGTGATGAAGTGTCCATCCGCTTCGCCAGCAAAACGATTACCTTTTCAGTTGATGAAATTAAAGATACAACCAAAAAAGAAGCTGCAGAAAATATGTATACTATTCTAAAAGAAGAGACACCGGGCAGCTAATAAAAAGAAAATTGCATAATTTATACAATTTTATATTGAAAGACCCCTCCTCCTTCGTTATGATGATAGTAATTGGTTATTGTATAACAGTTCTGAAAATATATAGCTCACCGCTAATATAATATATAAAAATAGTAACAGAAGGAGGGATGAAGGTCTTGGGTTCTAACAGTAGGAAAGTAACAGAAATTAACAAGTCATATGTTCGTCAGCAGGAACGGGAACAACAGCTTCAGGATGCCATTCAATCCAAGCGGAAAAAAGGGCTTCGGCGCCGCTTAACAGCAATGGCCGTCACGGGCTCCATTATCGCTGTAGTACTGGCTGTTATTCTTATCACACAGTGGCAGACGCTTCATGCCAAGGAAACAGAAAGAACAAATTTAGAAAAACAGTACACGGAAATGCAGGCCGAGGAAGAACAGTTGAGACAGGACATAGAAAATTATCATGACCTGGATTACATTGCAGAAGTAGCGAGAAGCGACTATTACTTTACAAAACAAAACGAAACGCTGTACAAAATGCCGGATGAATCTGCTGAATAAGAAATATCTTCAGGCAGTATAACCTTTTCATACAATGTAAACGTAGGACGCTGTTTTAAGGAAGAAGCTGACAGCTTTACTGTTTTTATCAACATTTGAAGGGGAGCAATTTCTACATGGCCATAGAATCAGGCGATAAAGTAAAGGGCAGAATATCGGGCATTACTCATTTTGGTGCGTTTGTTGAACTGGCGGAGGGGAAAACCGGGCTCGTTCATATTAGTGAAGTAGCAGATAAATACGTGGACAATATTAAAGACTTTGTTAATGTTGGAGATGAAGTTACTGTAAAAGTCATGAAGGTAGAAGAAAGCGGGAAAATCAGCCTGTCTATCCGCAAGGCTGTGGACCGTCCGCCCGAAAGCCGGCCAAAACCGGTTCGTGCTTCGAATGCCCGTCCTAAAGATAACAGCCGGCGCAGCGGATCTTCTGGAAACAGTAAACCCAGGCCCCTGTCATTTGAAGATAAAATGAACAATTTCATGAAAGACAGTGAAGAGCGTTTATCCTCGCTGAGGAAGCAGACAGATAACAAACGGGGAAAACAGTCACGAAAATAAACAACCCTGCCTAAAACCATGCCGGATCTGCATGTTAAAAAACCGGCATGGTTTTTAATGTCTTTAGGAAGTGGAAGAAAGAAAAGTGTTGACGCGGCCTGATGCATTGTTTATAATTACGGATGTTGCTAATTTGGCGGTGTAGCTCAGCTGGCTAGAGCGTACGGTTCATACCCGTGAGGTCGGGGGTTCGATTCCCTCCGCCGCTACCAAATATAATATGAAGAATATTCTCTATAAAAGAATGTCTGTTGATAATAAAACTGTGCCAGTTAAAGGTGCGGTTTTTTTTGTATCCAATGTGTTTTAAATGTATATTCATCAGCTTATATATAAGGTATAGTTTATTTCAAGAAAATAAGGAACAGATGGAGGGAATAACGTGGTTCGTGGGAAGAAAACAATGGACATCTGTCTTCTGAGCGGTAGGCTGCTGCTCCGCTATGGAGCAGAAACATATAGAGTGGAAGATACAATGGTAAGAATGGCGAAAGCAGCCGGAATGAATAATGTCCACAGCTTTGTCACCACGACTGGTATATTCCTTTCTTTTAAAACAGAAGAAGATTACGACAGTATGCAGATGATTCGAATTAAAGAACGATACCAGGATCTGGGGAAAGTGACGGAAGTCAATCAGCTCGCCAGAGAATTCACATACGGGGATATTACCCTCGATGAAACACAGGAACGTTTGAAAGCGATAAAAGATGCTCCGATGCATTATCCGCTTTGGTTCATTTATCTAGCTTCGGGTATTGGCGGCGGTGCTTTCTCTTATCTGGTCGGAGGCAGTTATTTTGATATGCTTCCAGCGTTTATTGGAGGAACCGCTACGACGATCACGCTGGTTCTTATACAAAGAGTGCTGAAAGTGAAATTCTTCGCGGAATTTGCGGCTGCTTTAACCGGCGGTATTATGGCTTTGATTATGGTTAATGGAGGATTTGGTACAGAATTAAATCAGGTTATTATAGGCTCATTGATTCCGCTCGTACCGGGTGTCCCTCTGACAAACGCTGTCCGTGATTTAATGTCAGGAGACCTCGTAGCCGGCGTAGCCCGCGGATCAGAAGCTATGGTTACCTCTTTATCTATTGCAGCGGGGGTAGCCCTTGCGCTTTCTATCTTTTACATGTAGTAGTGTCTGGAGGAAAAGAAAATGATTGTTATGGAATGGCTGATATGTTTTATCGCCACGGTAGCTTTTGGAGTAATATTTAATATCCCTCTCCGGCTGCTTTGGTGGGGAGGAGCTGCAGGAGTAGCTGCATGGATTGTTTACAGTACGCTTCCGGAATTAGGTATGAGCCCGGTGTTTGCAGCGGCAGCGGCAGCCTTTGTAGCTGCTTTTGCTGCTCACTGGCTGGCTATATGGAAAAAGGTCCCGGTTACAATGTTTACCATTCCGGGAATTATTCCGCTGGTACCGGGAGGCAGAGCTTATTCCACTATGCTCGCTTTTGTAGAAGAAAATCATATTAGAGGACTCGAGCAGGGGGTTCAGACTTTTATGCAGGCCGGAGCAATAGCGGCAGGGCTTGTATTTGCCCTTTCCTTATTTTCGATTGGAAAAGGAGTAGGACAGCGCTATGAAACAGAAAATTGAAGCGTTTATCAAAAAACACTCTCTGCTTCAGAAAGGCGATCATGTAGTAGCCGCTGTATCGGGTGGAGCGGATTCTATGGCGCTTCTTTATGTGCTCAGTGAACTTGCGGATTCCCTGCAGATTTCGGTATCGGCGGCGCATGCTGATCACGGCCTTCGTCCAGACGAAGCAGCAGCAGAAAAAGAAATGGTAGAAGCCTTCTGCGCAAGCCGCTCTCTTTCTTTTTATACAGAAACGCTTCCTGTAAAAGAATATTTATCTGCTCAAGGAAAAGGAGTACAGGAACAGGCACGGCTGCTGCGGTATCAATTTTTGGAAAAAGTGATGAAACAATGCGGAGCTAATGTTCTGGCCACGGGTCATCACGGAGATGATCAAATAGAAACAATGCTTTTGCGGCTAACGTCGGGCCGCGCGCTTTGGGAAGAAGTCGGCGTATCCGCTTCCCGTAATCAGGAAGCCGGAAGGATTATCAGGCCTATGCTTGAAGTAAGCAAGGAATCTATCTATGCTTATTGCGAACAACACTCGATTCCTTTTAAGGAAGACAAAAGCAATAATTCAAATGCCTACGCACGAAACCGCATCAGACACCATGCCCTGCCGGCTGTTCTTCATGAAAACAAAGAAGCCAGGGAGCATTTTCAAACCTTAAATGAATGGGTCTCGACAGAAAGGCTGTTTATTAAAGAGGCAGCAGAAAAAGAAGCCCGCGGGCTGATTCTCCACCAAAATGAACATTCTTTGACGTTTTCTATAAGTGGTTGGAAAGCCCTTCATTTGGCTTTACAAAGAAGGGTTATTCCTCTACTATTAACTTATCTTTGCAAAAATCAACACACGGCCGTTTCTACTATACATATAGAACAGCTGCTTTCGCTTCTCTATAAACCAGCCTCATCTTTTGTTGTTAATTGGGGAGGTGGAGTGTTGGTTAAGCGGACATATGATACATGCACATTTTACCTTCAAGACAGCACGGAAGCCCCATTAGTGCAGACGGAAGCCCCAAAACTTTTAGAGGTGCCGGGAAGCGTCTCTTTTAACGAGTGGACAATTACGGCCGGCCGGTATGATGGTACGGTCGATCCGGAGCGGAGTGATGTGTTCTGCGTAGCAGAGTCGGAGCTGAGGCTGCCGGTGCTGGTCCGGTCAAGAAAACAGGGAGAAAAACTCCATATAGCGGGAATGACAGGCAGAAAGAAATTAAACCGTTTATTTATCGATGAAAAAGTGCCAAAAGAACAAAGAGACAGCTGGCCTGTCGTTGCTGCTTTCGATGAAACCATTTTGTGGGTGCCGATGCTTGCTAAAACAAAAAGATTCCAAAGAACACCGGTGGAGCACAGTACTATTTTATTTAAGTGCCAAAAGAACTAGGTTCAGCGGAAAGAAAAGGTATTATAAAAGAATGGTTCGTACAGTTTTCAAGACGTGAAGGATGAAATGCATGCTTTATTCATGATATGATTAAAGCCGGGTATTCGCCCTATTTTTTAATGTATATTGATATAATGAATTTTCTGGGAGGCTTAAGCGATTCTGATGCATGACGATATTGAGCACATACTAATCAGCGAAGAAGAGATCCAAACAAAGATTAAAGAGATGGGAAAAGCCATCTCAGAAGAATACGACAGCCGTTTTCCACTGGTTATAGGCGTTCTAAAAGGAGCTCTTCCTTTTATGGCTGACATAATTAAAAGAGTGGAAACACATCTTGAAATCGATTTTATGGATGTATCAAGCTACGGTAAAGGTACTGTATCTTCAGGGGAAGTTAAAATTATTAAAGACCTCGATACAACAGTAGAAGGTAGAGACGTCATTATTCTGGAAGATATTATCGACAGCGGCATTACGCTCAACTATTTGATCAGCCTGATTAAACACCGTGGGGCAAAATCAGTAAAAATCATTACGCTGCTTGATAAGCCTGATGGAAGAAAAGTCGATCTTGTACCGGATGTAGCTGGCTTTATCGTACCGGATGCTTCGTGGTGGGATATGGTCTGGATTTCGCAGAACGGTATAGAAACCTTCCATATATAGGAGTATTAAAACCGAAAATTTACAACAATGAGGCAGCGGCATCAGAAACTTTTAGAATACCGCGAGTGCTTACAGAAGGAGGTCAGGAATGAATCGAATGTTTAGAAACGTTGTGGTGTATTTGCTTTTGTTTTTGGTCATTATCGGTATTTTCAGCTTTTTGAGTGGCGATCAAACGACCACAGAAGAAATGAGCACCACCGAATTGATAACCAAACTTGAAAATAATGAAATTGAGTCAGCTACCCTCCAGCCTGAAGGAGAAGTGTATTTAGTTGAAGGACAGGAACAGGGCATGGAAGAGGGAGAAGCATTTGAAGCCTACCTTCCAATGACCGATGAAAATACTCAGCTGATACTAAACGCACAGGGCCCGGATGGAAATGCGCTCACGATCAATACACAGCCGGCAGATGAACCAAGTATCTGGTCCAACCTGCTTGTTACTGCTATTCCATTTGTGATTATTATTCTTTTATTCCTATTCCTCTTCAGCCGTGCGCAAGGCGGCGGAGGCGGCGGAAACAAAGTGATGAACTTTGGTAAGAGTAAAGCCAAGCTGTATCAGGAAGATAAGAAAAAAGCCCGCTTTAAAGACGTAGCGGGTGCAGATGAAGAAAAACAGGAATTAATTGAAGTAGTTGACTTCCTGAAAGATCCACGCAAGTTCGCCAACATGGGAGCACGTATTCCTAAAGGTGTACTTCTTGTAGGACCTCCAGGTACAGGTAAAACACTTATTGCACGTGCAGTAGCCGGAGAAGCAGGAGTTCCGTTCTTTACAGTCAGTGGTTCGGACTTCGTTGAAATGTTTGTAGGTGTTGGTGCTTCCCGTGTACGTGATTTGTTTGAAAACGCAAAGAAAAATGCTCCATGTATTATATTTATTGACGAGATTGACGCAGTAGGACGCCAGCGTGGAGCCGGTGTCGGCGGCGGGCATGATGAACGTGAGCAGACGCTGAACCAGCTTCTTGTTGAAATGGATGGTTTCAGTGCAAATGAAGGTATCATTATGATTGCTGCTACCAACCGTGCGGATGTACTTGACCCCGCCCTTCTTCGTCCCGGTCGTTTTGACCGCCAGATTATGGTAGGTCTTCCCGATGTAAAAGGAAGAGAAGAAGTCCTGCAGGTTCATGCTCGTAACAAACCGCTTGCAAATGACGTTAACTTAAAAGCGATTGCCCAGAGAACACCAGGATTTTCCGGTGCAGATCTGGAAAACCTTTTAAACGAAGCAGCGCTTATCACTGCCCGCGGCGACATGGATAAGATTAGAATGAGCCACGTAGATGAAGCTATTGACCGGGTTATTGCCGGTCCTGCTAAGAAAAGCCGTGTTATTTCGAAGAAAGAAAGACAAATTGTGGCCCATCACGAAGCTGGTCATACAGTGGTCGGCGTGAAGCTTAGAAATGCGGATATGGTTCACAAAGTAACTATTGTTCCACGTGGACAAGCCGGCGGCTATGCGGTTATGCTTCCAAGAGAAGACCGTTACTTCATGACAAAGCCTGAACTGCTGGATAAGATTGTCGGCCTTCTTGGCGGACGCGTAGCAGAAGAAGTTATGTTTAACGAAGTAAGTACGGGTGCCCATAATGACTTTCAGCGTGCTACTGCTATCGCCCGGAAAATGGTAACAGAATACGGCATGAGTGATAAGCTTGGGCCGCTTCAATTCGGTTCCGGATCCGGCGGTCAGGTATTCCTCGGCCGTGATATGCAGAATGAACAAAATTACAGTGATGCAATTGCCTACGAAATCGACCAGGAAGTCCAGCGCTTTATTAAAGAATCCTATGAGCGCTGCAGACAAATTCTAACAGAGCATAAAGACAAGCTTGAGCTTGTAGCACAGCAGCTGTTGGAACTGGAAACGCTGGATGCAGAGCAGATTGAATCGCTTGTTGAAGAAGGCAAGCTTCCAGAAAATCATCATTTGAACAAGAGTGATGATGAAGTGGAAGTAGTTAATAAGCCGGAACAGGAAGATCAGTCAGAAGAAGACCAGGCAGAAGAGTCGTCTTCAGATCGTGAAGATGACAACGGATCTTCTTCAGATGACACATCTGAAGCTCAGGAAAAAGAAGAGCAAAAGGAAGCAAATCCTGAAAATCCAAAGGAAAATGCTACACCTTGGACAAATGAACCGCCTTCCGATGACGATCGTAAATCATAATGAATAAAAAAAGAGATGCCCTCCGCGGCATCTCTTTTAACTTAAAGGCAGATTATTTGAAATGATAGGGGACAAATATGATACTGGGAATGGACATTGGGAACACGACAATTACGTTCGGATTATTTAAAGACGATATCAGGGTCGATACCTGGCGTCTTTCCTCTGATCAAAATAGAACGGTTGATGAGTACGGACTTCAGCTTTTTTCTTTTTTTCAGTTCAAAAACTGGAAAATAGAGCAAATCAGGGGTATTATCATTTCATCTGTTGTTCCGTCATTAATGAATACGATGAGCCGGTTATGTAAAGATTACTTTGATCTTTCTCCATTAGTTGTAGGGCCGGGAGTGAAAACGGGTTTAAATATTCGTTATGAAAACCCTAAAGAAGTCGGAGCAGATCGTATTGTCAATGCGGTAGCTGCTCTTGAAAAAAAAGCACCGCCTTTGATCGTGGTGGATTTTGGAACCGCAACGACATTCTGCTATATTGATAAAAACAGTCAGTATCAGGGAGGCGTTATCCTCCCAGGGCTGAACCTTTCTACAGAAGCTTTATATGAAAAAGCGGCCAAGCTGCCAAAAATTGAATGGAAGCAGCCCGCCCGTATTACGGCCAAAAGCACGGTAGAAGCTATGCAGGCAGGCATGTATTACGGCTATGCCTCCCAGGTAGATGGTGTTATCCGGAAGATAAAAGAAGAGCAGAGGTCACCAGCGTATACTATTGCTACAGGGACAACGGCTGAATGGCTCAGCCGGGAAACCAAAGAAATAGATGAAATAGATAACTATCTCACTCTTTCCGGCCTTCACTCTATTTACCAAAAAAACACAAAAGAATGAGAAGAAAGGATGTTAGAACACATGAGCGATTATCTAGTAAAAGCAACAGCATTTGATAATAAAATCAGGGCCTATGCAGTTAATACAACTGATATGGTAAATGAAGCAGTCCAGCGCCACCAGGCGTGGCCGACAGCAGCTGCTGCTTTAGGGCGTGCGATGACAGCAGGCTCGATGATGGGAGCAATGCTGAAAGGAGACGATAAGCTGACGATTAAAATTGAAGGCGGAGGTCCAATGGGGCCTATTATTGTAGATAGCACATCCGACGGCAATACGCGGGGCTATGCTCATAATATGCAGGTTCATTTTGACTTAAATCCAAATGGCAAGCTCGATGTAGCACAGGCAGTTGGTACCGGCGGTCATATGGCTGTAGTAAAAGACCTGGGAATGAAAGATCATTTTACCGGCACCGTTCCCATTGTTTCTGGTGAACTCGGTGAAGATTTCACTTATTATTTTGCGGCGTCCGAGCAGGTTCCGTCTTCTGTCGGGCTTGGAGTTCTCGTTAATCCTGACAACAGTATCAAAGCAGCAGGAGGATTTATTATCCAGCTGATGCCGGGCGCAGAAGAAGAGGCGATTGAAGCGCTGGAAAAACAAATTGAAAATATGCCCCCGGTTTCAAAGCTGATTGAAAAGGGTAAAACACCTGAAGAAATGCTTGAAACGATTTTTGGAACCGATATTAACTTTTTGGAGAAGCACGATGTCTCCTTTTCCTGCCACTGTTCAAAGGAACGCATTACAAATGCTCTAGTTTCTCTTGGAAGTGATGAAATCAAGGATATGATTGAAGAAGACGGCGGGGCTGAAACCCAGTGTCACTTCTGTAATGAAATATATAACTTTGATGTACCTGAGCTGGAAGATATCCGCGAAGAAGCAGAAAAGAAAGAAAACCGTGTACAGTAAATGCCTAAAGGGATCTGATCATTTTTGATTAGGTTCCTTTTTCAAAAGCAAAGGAATACTCAGAAAATAGAGAATGCCTATATTGACACCGTTTTAAAAGACTGATAATATATAATCAATAAAACCAATGAAATTACTTGGTATTGTCGAGGAGGATATTTACATGAGAGTAGCAAATAATGTTTTAGAGCTAATAGGCGAAACACCAATGGTTAAGCTTAACCGTCTTACCGGAGAAAATGATGCCGATGTGTACCTGAAGCTTGAATTTATGAACCCGGGAAGCAGTGTAAAAGACCGGATTGGTATGGCAATGATTGAAGCGGCAGAGAAAGATGGCAGGCTGAAGGAAGGCGATACGATTGTAGAGCCTACAAGTGGAAACACAGGCGTCGGTCTGGCTATGGTAGCCGCAGCCAAAGGTTACAAATCTATTCTCGTTATGCCGGAAACAATGAGCATGGAACGCCGTAATCTGCTTCGTGCTTATGGCGCGAAACTAGTACTTACACCGGGACCAGCAGGAATGGGCGGAGCAATCAGCAAAGCTCATGAGCTGGCAGAAGAAAACGGTTATTTCATGCCGCAGCAGTTTGAAAATGAAGCGAACCCGGCTATTCACCGTGCGACAACAGGTAAAGAACTGCTCGAGCAGGTAGACGGACAAATCGATTCTTTCGTTTCCGGTATTGGTACCGGCGGAACAATTACAGGTGCAGGCGGACTGCTTAAAGAGCATTATCCTGACATGCGTATTGTCGCTATTGAGCCGGCAGATTCTCCAGTATTAAGCGGAGGGCAGAAAGGTCCTCACAAAATCCAGGGTATTGGCGCTGGATTTGTACCTGAAATTCTTAATACGGATATTTATGATGAAGTCGTTCAGGTAACGACAGAACAGTCATTTGAATATGCACGCCGCGCAGCAAGAGAAGAAGGTATTCTCGGCGGTATTTCTTCCGGTTCTGCCATTTATGTGGCTCTTCAGGAAGCAAAGAAACTCGGAAAAGGTAAAAAAGTGGTTGCTATTATTGCAAGTAATGGGGAACGGTACCTCAGCACGCCGCTTTACAACTTTGAAGACGAGCAATAAAAATAAGAAACGGGAGCAGGGCGAAACGGTCCTGCTCTTTTTATTTTTGATCAAAGGGGGAGGACAATGGAGCCTCAATTAGCATCACTTCCAGCAGCCAGCGCTGCATACCGGGTCTCCGGAAGATCTATTGATTTTCCAGAAGCCCGTTTTTTTTCAGCCTATGCGTCTTTGAGCCGCACATGTGAGTATCATGTTATTTTAGAAAGTGGACAAAGAGGCCGTTACAGCATTGCAGCCCTGCACCCTTTTGCTTTATTTACAGGAAAAGATAATCATTTAACTGTGCAAACAGCAGAAGAGGCCTTTCATATAACGGGAGATCCTCTTTTGCAGATGAAAGAATGGATGAAAACATACGCTGTAGAAACCGTACCGGATTTTCCGGACTTTCAGGGCGGGTTATTTGGATTTATAAGCTACGACTACATTAGATATATTGAACAATTGGAAGAAACGACAGCAGATGATCTGGATACGCCGGACTGCTTTTTTCAAGCGTTTCAAGAAGCAGCTGTATATGATCATGAGAAAAAGAAGCTTTGGGTGCTTCGTCTCGCAGGCGCAGAAGAAAATGATGAGGATAAACTCGATCAAATGATGAATAACTGGCTGACCGCGGTAGAAGAAGATCCGTCAGCCGATGCTATTTACGAAGAAGCGGGCGTCAGAGAACGGACGCAGGAAGCTTCCTGGAAGCAGGCTGAGTTTTCGGAAGCAGTGGAGCAGGTAAAAGAATATATTGCGCAGGGAGATGTATTTCAGGTGAACCTGTCCCTGCGGGAAGGGAAGCCTCTTCGAAGCGATCCATTTGATATTTATAGGAAACTGCGGGAAATAAACCCTTCCCCTTACATGGGCTATTTTCATACTCCGGACTTTCAGCTCGTAAATGGTTCTCCTGAGCTGCTTATCAAAAAGCGCGGGAGGGAAGCTTCGACCCGGCCGATTGCAGGAACCAGATCCCGGGGAATGGATGAAAAGGCCGATCATGAACTCGGAATAGAGCTGCTTACTACGGAAAAAGAACGTGCTGAACATATTATGCTGGTGGATTTAGAACGAAATGATCTGGGCAGAGTCTGCCAATTCGGTTCGGTGGAAGTTGACGAACTGATGGTAATTGAGCGGTATTCCCATGTTATGCACATTGTTTCTAATGTTAAAGGTGTGCTGGCAGACGATATGGATGTCTACGACATGATCCGGGCAGCTTTTCCCGGAGGAACTATTACCGGGGCCCCTAAAGTGCGGACAATGGAAATAATCGAGGAACTTGAACAAGTACGTCGAGGCGTTTATACTGGCTCTATTGGATGGATTGGGTATAATGGAGACACTGAATTAAACATTGCGATCCGCACGATGATCACAAAAAATGGTATGGCCTATGTCCAGGCCGGGGCGGGAATTGTGATTGATTCCCATGCTGAAGCAGAGTTTAAAGAATGCCTCAAAAAAGCAAAAGCGCTTTGGACCGCAAAAGAGCTGAGTGAGGAAGAGATGAGCAGAGGAGGAAATATACAATGATTTTAATGATTGATAATTATGATTCGTTTACCTATAACCTGGTTCAGTACCTTGGAGAAATGGGAGAAGACCTGGTGGTAAGGCGTAACGACCAGATAACGATTGAAGAGATTGAAGCACTGGCGCCGGATTTTCTTATGATTTCCCCGGGTCCCTGTTCGCCTGATGAAGCTGGGATCAGTATGCAGGCTGTGGAACATTTTGCCGGCACTATTCCTATATTTGGAGTCTGCCTGGGCCACCAATCGATTGCCCAGGTATTTGGTGGAGACGTAGTCAGAGCAGAACGCCTGATGCATGGAAAGACATCCGCCATGCATCATAATGGAGAAACCATTTATAAAGGATTGAGCAATCCGTTTACAGCCACAAGGTACCACTCGCTGATTGTAAAAAAAGAAACGCTTCCCGACTGCCTGGAAGTTACTTCATGGACGGAAGAAGGAGAAATTATGGGCCTTCGTCATAAAGAGCTGGCAGTAGAAGGGGTGCAGTTTCACCCCGAGTCGATTATGACGGATGTAGGGAAAACTATTTTGAAGAATTTTATTTCCACTCATACCCTTCCGCAGGGAGTATAAATAATGTTTGTACTAAAGAACGGAGCTGTTGAGAAGGCGGGCGAAGCCCGTCTTTCTGTATTTGAACATGGTTTTATGTATGGCCTTGGACAGTTTGAAACCTTTCGGGTGTATGACGGGCATCCTTTTTTATTGGATGAACATATGCTTCGGCTGGAGCGCGGCCTTCTCGAGATGAATATTCAATGGACATATGATCGGACTCTGGTACAAGCACAAATCAAAAAGGTACTTTCAGCAAACAATTGGAATAATGCATACGTGAGATTTAACGTGTCAGCCGGTCCGGGTCCTTTAGGGCTGGATCAGGGGCAGTATGATCACCCGGAAGTGATCATTTATGCGAAGCCGTTGGAGGAATGCACGGGAGTACACCTTCTGCCTAAAAAAGGACAGATTCTGGAAACAAAAAGAAATACCCCGGAGTCAGAAGTCCGCTTAAAATCGCATCATTATTTTAACAGCATTCTCGGCAAAAATGAGATACGGGGACTTTCTGGTACAGAGGGCCTCTTTTTAACAAAAGAAGGATATGTAGCGGAAGGAATAGTATCCAACATATTCTGGAGGAAGGGTACCACTCTTTATACTCCTGCTGTTAAAACGGGTATTCTGCCGGGAATTACAAGAAAGGCTGTTATGCTGCTGGCAGAAAAGCGGGGTTATTATATCCGGGAGGGCTGCTTTTCCAAAGAAATGCTGATAGAGGCAGAAGAAGCCTTCGTAACCAACTCTATCCAGGAAATCAGCCCCCTGCTGGAAATAGATAAGCAAACTTATCCATTTCATTCAGGCGTATCTTTTGAACTGGCCTCCGACTATGCTGAGGCGAGGCGGTCTGCCTGGTCTTTTAAAGATTTACTATAGAATCTAAGCAAGGAGCAATGATAATGAGCGGGATTATCCGATGGGGAAATCACTCCCTGGACCTTTCAACGCGAACCTACATTATGGGAATACTTAATATTACCCCGGATTCTTTTTCAGACGGCGGCCGGTACAATCAAATTGAAAATGCAATAGAACGAACCCGCGAAATGATTGAAAATGGAGCAGACATTATTGATGTTGGCGGAGAATCGACGCGTCCTGGCTATGAGCCGGTATCCGTAGAAGAAGAGCTCGACCGGGTACTGCCCGTAATCCGGGCACTTGCTTCGAGGTTCGATGTTCCTATTTCCATTGACACCTATAAAGCAGAAACGGCAAAGCAGGCAGTGGCTGCCGGAGCCGGCATTATCAATGACATATGGGGGGCCAAAGCTGATCCTGATATGGCTTCTGCAGCAGCTCTGTGCGATGTGCCCATTATTCTTATGCACAACCGGGATAATAAAGAATATACCGACTTAATGGAAGATATGAAAAAAGATATTTCTGAAAGTGTGAATATATGTAAAAAAGCTGGGGTAAAGGAAGAGTATATTATTTTAGACCCTGGTATTGGATTTGCTAAAACATATGAACAGAATTTAGAAGCAATGCGCCGGATGCGGGAATTTACAGATCTTGGCTACCCAGTGCTTCTAGGAAGCTCCCGAAAGTCTCTTATTGCTAAAACATTGAACCTTCCCTCAGCGGAAAGAGTGGAGGGAACTGCTGCAACCGTGAGTCTCGGTATTGAGAGGGGCTGCAGCATTGTCCGCGTTCATGATGTGTTGGAAATGAAAAGAACAGCTCTTATGATGGATGCAATGCTTAGAAATGAAAGGATGAGCGAAGATGGATAAGATTTATATCCAAGGAATGGAGTTTTATGCCTACCATGGAGTATTTCCGGAAGAAAACAAGCTGGGTCAGCGGTTTCGTGTTGATCTGGTCATGGAAACAGACTTAAAAGAAGCAGCGCGGGAAGATAACATCGATAAAAGTGTTAACTATGGAGAAGCTTATGAAACGGTGAAACGAGCTGTTGAAGAAAACACGTATGATTTAGTTGAAACCATAGCAGAGCAGATTTCATCCAGTTTGTTTGCCTCATTTTCTATCATTGAGAGCGTAACGGTAAAGGTGATTAAACCGGATCCGCCGATTCCAGGTCATTATGACCATGTAGCTATTGAGATTACGAGGACCAGATAAATGCAGAAAGAGATTTTTCTGGGCCTGGGTTCCAACGTTGGAGATCGTAACGAGGCATTGAAAACTGCAATAGAGCTTTTGCAGAAAACAGAAACGATTGCCGTGTTGGACTGTTCTAATGTTTATGAAACAAAACCGGTGGGGGTTACGGACCAGGCAGATTTTTTGAATCTGGTTTTAAAGGCAGTTACGTCCAGTCCGCCACAAGAGTTATTGCAGGTGACGCAGAGCATTGAAAAGGAAATGGGTCGAATCAAAGATGTGCGCTGGGGCCCTCGGAATATAGACCTTGACATTTTGCTTTATAATGATGAAAATATTATGATGGAAGAGTTAAGTATTCCTCATCCGAGAATGGCCGAACGAGCATTTGTACTGATTCCGCTTATGGATGTTGTATCAAACTCAAAGACAGATGAAGTAAAGCATTGGCTGAGCAGTCTGCCTGCAGAAAAAAAGCAGGGGTACGCCTGTATGGACAAACAGACGGCTGGCTGACATAGCATAAGTGATGTAGAGCACGTATACAAAGCAGCAACGGGGGCTGGCCCCAAAAAGGCTCAGCTCCCTTAAATATGATTAAAAACGCAAGTCGGGGAGAGATAGCTGTGAGTGAGGAAATAGAATACAACGATCAAATGATGGTGCGAAGAGAAAAAGTAGCGCGAATGCAGGAAGAAGGAAAAGACCCTTTTGGAGAACGGTTTGACCGCAGCCATACGGCGGATACGGTTCAAACAGAATTTGGAGATTTCTCAAAAGAAGAGCTGGAAACGAAAGATACAGTATTATCTTTAGCTGGACGTGTGATGACAAAGCGCGGAAAAGGGAAAGCCGGTTTTGCCCATATTCAGGACTTGAGCGGTCAGGTACAGATATACGTAAGAAAAGATGCAGTAGGCGACGAAATGTATGAACTGTTTGAGGATCTTGATATCGGCGATATTATTGGAGTATCCGGTACGGCATTCAAAACCAAAGTAGGCGAGCTGTCAGTGAAACTTTCTTCTATCCACCTTCTCTCGAAGTCCCTTCGTCCGCTTCCTGATAAATTCCACGGACTCAGGGATGTAGAGCAGCGGTATCGTCAGCGCTATTTGGATTTGATTGCTAATCCGGAAGTAAGAGATACTTTTGTTCTTCGGAGCAGAATCATGCAGTCAATGAGAAGATACCTCGATGATCAAGGCTATTTGGAAGTAGAAACACCTATGCTTCATTCCATTCCCGGTGGAGCCGCGGCGAAGCCGTTCGTTACCCACCATAATGCGCTTGATATGGAACTTTATATACGAATAGCGATTGAACTTCATTTAAAGCGTCTTATTGTCGGAGGACTGGAGAAAGTATATGAAGTGGGCCGTGTATTTAGAAACGAAGGGATATCTACGCGTCACAACCCCGAGTTCACGATGATGGAACTTTATGCAGCGTACACAGATTATAATGACATTATGGATTTAACGGAGAGCTTAATTGCCCACATAGCTCAAGATGTTCTGGGCAAAACAAAAGTTATGTACGGAGAGCTGGAAGTAGATCTGGCACCAAAATGGCGCAGACTGCATATAGTGGATGCTGTTAAGGAAGAAACCGGCGTAGATTTCTGGGAAGATATGAGCGATGAGCAAGCACGCGCGCTTGCTAAAGAACATAATGTTCCTATCAAAGAAAGTATGTCCTTTGGACATGTAGTAAATGAGTTTTTTGAATACTTTGTTGAAGAAAAGCTGATTCAGCCTACCTTTATCTATGGTCACCCTGTAGCGATATCGCCGCTGGCTAAAAAGAATCCGGAAGACGGAAGATTTACGGACAGGTTTGAGTTATTTATTGTAGGAAGAGAACACGCCAACGCTTTTACAGAATTAAATGATCCTATTGATCAGCGTCAGCGTTTCGAAGCACAGGTACAGGAAAGAGAACAGGGAGACGACGAAGCCCATATGATGGATACTGATTATCTGGAGTCAATGGAATATGGTCTTCCGCCAACCGGAGGTCTGGGCATTGGAATGGATCGACTTGTCATGCTCTTAACAAACTCTCCTTCCATTAGAGATGTATTATTGTTCCCGCAGATGAGAAACCAACAGCATAGTGACCAGTAAATAGCTGAGAGAAGCCGGCCGAATGAGCCGGCTTTTACTTTTTTAATATTTTTTTTAGAAATATAGAAAAAAGACTTGTCAGTTAAGCAGTACGATGATATATTAGTAAACGTTGCTTTAGAGCAACAGCAAAGCAAATAAAATGTTAACACTCAAAGTATTGACATATAAAAGATAGAATGTTAATATAATAAAGTCGCCAAATTGAGGCGAAGCAGCAAAACACGTGTCCTTTGAAAATGGAATGAAAACAACGCGCGAACAACAAGTCGCGGCAGGCAAGGCCTGCTGCGCAAGTAAGACCAGCAAGAACTAAGTATCAACTTTCATGGAGAGTTTGATCTTGGCTCAGGACGAACGCTGGCGGCGTGCCTAATACATGCAAGTCGAGCGCATGCACCCGGCGGACCTCTTCGGAGGAAAACCGGGGAATTGAGCGGCGGACGGGTGAGTAACACGTGGGCAACCTGCCCTCTAGACGGGGATAACTCCGGGAAACCGGAGCTAATACCCGATAATCAAGCAGATCACCTGATCTGCTTGTAAAAGCATGGCCTTCGGGCCATGCACTGGAGGATGGGCCCGCGGCGTATTAGCTAGTTGGAGAGGTAAGGGCTCCCCAAGGCGACGATACGTAGCCGACCTGAGAGGGTGATCGGCCACACTGGGACTGAGACACGGCCCAGACTCCTACGGGAGGCAGCAGTAGGGAATCATCCGCAATGGACGAAAGTCTGACGGTGCAACGCCGCGTGAGTGATGAAGGTTTTCGGATCGTAAAGCTCTGTTGTGAGGGAAGAACAAGGGCGGTTCTAACAGGGCCGCCCCCTGACGGTACCTCACCAGAAAGCCCCGGCTAACTACGTGCCAGCAGCCGCGGTAATACGTAGGGGGCAAGCGTTGTCCGGAATTATTGGGCGTAAAGCGCGCGCAGGCGGTTCCTTAAGTCTGATGTGAAAGCCCACGGCTCAACCGTGGAGGGTCATTGGAAACTGGGGAACTGGAATGCAGAAGAGGAGAGTGGAATTCCACGTGTAGCGGTGAAATGCGTAGATATGTGGAGGAACACCAGTGGCGAAGGCGGCTCTCTGGTCTGTTATTGACGCTGAGGCGCGAAAGCGTGGGGAGCAAACAGGATTAGATACCCTGGTAGTCCACGCCGTAAACGATGAGTGCTAGGTGTTAGGGGTTTCGATGCCCTTAGTGCCGAAGCTAACGCATTAAGCACTCCGCCTGGGGAGTACGGCCGCAAGGCTGAAACTCAAAAGAATTGACGGGGGCCCGCACAAGCGGTGGAGCATGTGGTTTAATTCGACGCAACGCGAAGAACCTTACCAGGTCTTGACATCTTTTGCTACTTCTGGAGACAGAAGGTTCCCCTTCGGGGGACAAAATGACAGGTGGTGCATGGTTGTCGTCAGCTCGTGTCGTGAGATGTTGGGTTAAGTCCCGCAACGAGCGCAACCCTTAATCTTAGTTGCCAGCATTTAGTTGGGCACTCTAAGGTGACTGCCGGTGACAAACCGGAGGAAGGTGGGGACGACGTCAAATCATCATGCCCCTTATGACCTGGGCTACACACGTGCTACAATGGATGGTACAGAGGGATGCGAAACCGCGAGGTGGAGCCAATCTCGCAAAGCCATTCTCAGTTCGGATTGCAGGCTGCAACTCGCCTGCATGAAGCCGGAATCGCTAGTAATCGTGGATCAGCATGCCACGGTGAATACGTTCCCGGGCCTTGTACACACCGCCCGTCACACCACGAGAGTTTGCAACACCCGAAGTCGGTGAGGTAACCCTTTGGGAGCCAGCCGCCGAAGGTGGGGCAGATGATTGGGGTGAAGTCGTAACAAGGTATCCCTACCGGAAGGTGGGGATGGATCACCTCCTTTCTACGGAGCATTGATTCGTGGATCGACCCCGGACCACCGGTCCGGGGTGCGCGCAGTTGTTTTCATTCCATTTTGAGAGGACAATTTTGTTCTGAAGTTTGTTCTGATATTAATTATAGGATGGGCCTGTAGCTCAGCTGGTTAGAGCGCACGCCTGATAAGCGTGAGGTCGGTGGTTCGAGTCCACTCAGGCCCACCATCATAAATTAATATACCTATGGGGCCTTAGCTCAGCTGGGAGAGCGCCTGCCTTGCACGCAGGAGGTCAGCGGTTCGATCCCGCTAGGCTCCACCATAAAAAATAAGAACAAGAGCATATGGCTAATGCCATTATTGTGCTCTCTATTGGTTCCTTGAAAACTGGATAGCGACAACGAAACAAAAAAGACCAAGCAAGCCCTGCGTAAGCAGGCGCCAGCTGTTTTTTTACGGAAAAACGGTTAAGTAAGAAAGGGCGCACGGTGGATGCCTTGGCACTAGGAGCCGATGAAGGACGCGACGAACGGCGATACGCCCCGCGGAGCTGTAAGTGAGCTGTGAGGCGGGGATGTCCGAATGGGGGAACCCACTATCGTTAATCCGATAGTATTTCTACCTGAACACATAGGGTAGATAAAGGCAGACCTGGGGAACTGAAACATCTTAGTACCCAGAGGAAGAGAAAGCAAATGCGATTTCCTGAGTAGCGGCGAGCGAAACGGAATCAGCCCAAACCAGGATGCTTGCATCCTGGGGTTGTAGGACACTCCATCGGAGTTATCAAGATCAGCGATAGGCGAAGCGGCCTGGAAAGGCCCGCAGGATACGGTAACAGCCCGGTAGCCGAAATCGCTGATCCTCCGGAGTGGATCCTGAGTAC